>DATKWL010000137.1:0-3917 GCA_035529555.1 Dehalococcoidia bacterium
CATGGAGATGGTATTGAGGAAGGTAGTCTTTCCCGAGGCCGTGCCGCCGGCAATGAGAATGTTAAACCCGTTTTCTACCGCCATCCATAAATAGACAGCCATCTCCACGGATATTGTCCCGAGGTTTATCAGATCTACCGGAGTGAAGGGTGTCTCCCTGAATTTTCTAATAGTAAAAGTGGAGCCTCTGGTGGTAACCTGACTTCCTATACTCAGTTGCAGCCGGTCATGGTTAGGCAGCGAGGCATCAAGTAGAGGCCTGGCCATAGAGATGTGCCTGCCTGACCTCTGCGCCAGCTTGTAGATGATGGAGTCCAGCTCTTCCTGGGTAAAGGTGACGTTGGTCTCTAGCGACCCGTACTTCTGGTGATAGACAAACACCGGAATCCCGGTGCCGTCAGCCGATATGTCTTCGGCCCTCTTGTCTCTCAGTATCGGATCAAGCCTGCCGTAACCAATCAGGTCTCTCGCCACGTAGTACATTATCTTTTCCATGCTCAAAGCGCTCAGGCGGATGCCGAATTCCTTGGTTATCTCCTGGACCTTTTGCCTCAGGAAGTCATCAGGTCTATCCAGCGAGGCAAAATCCAGGTTGATTACCTCATAGAGCCATAACCTTATCTCCTTTAGTAGCTCTTCCTCACCCCTGGTCAGGCTGACCTCGCATACCTGATAGGTATGAGGTTGGCTGGCTTCAATGCCAATGTAGGCATAGGGTTCGTTCACCGGATACACCTCCAGGAATCTTTCCCTCTCTATCTCCGGTGCCAACCCCAACTCAAGTGAATCCTCTATAGCCTCGCTGTTCCTCCCCACAACTGAGGGGCCCTGCTCTATATCTTTCCACACCTGCTTACCGGTGGCCACAGTTTGTTGGAGTTGCTCAGCCCCTTCTTGCTGAGAGGCTGGTTTGGCCTCCCTTTTCGCCTGCTTCACGGTGTCTCTAGCCTCTTGCTTTGACTTCTCTTTAGCTAGCCGCTCAGCCTCTTTTTTTATCTTTCTTTCTGCCTCTTCAGCTTCTCTCTTTGCCCTGGCTTCTGTCTCAGTGGCTTTTCTTTTCTCCTCAGCCTCTTTTTGTGCCAGCTTCTCGGCGAGTTTTGCCTGTTGGGCTTCCTGAGCGTTTATTTTCGCCCTCTCTTTAGCTACCGTCTTCTCCGCCTTTCGGCGTCTCGCATCGCTGCCCTTGAGCAACGGATAGTGGCACCACTCACAGGAGTCAACGCCACTGGTTTTCTGGCCACAATCGGGACATATTAT
Source organism: Dehalococcoidia bacterium (assembly GCA_035529555.1). Lineage (GTDB taxonomy): Bacteria > Chloroflexota > Dehalococcoidia > SZUA-161 > SZUA-161 > VGNW01. Next base: position 1,258 of record DATKWL010000137.1, read on the forward strand.
CCTTTCGCCTGACAGTGGTTCTTTTTGCTCTGTGGTCAAAGTCTTCATTTGTCCTTCCATAGCCAGTGCCTGCGACCGCAGGTAAGTGAATCTCTCCAGCCGGGCGACAAACTAATGGCGCTCCTCTGCCTGGTTACATACTGACCAGCCGAGGTGCCTTCCGGCACCCAAGCTGATTCAGCATTCGTGGCAAATTCGCCTGCTGTTTGGCCATTGCCCCTAGCGCACCAGCACATTGGTGTCAAGCAGAATCGCGTCACTTCCCTTATGTACAGCGACGACGTGATACCACCCTGCGGCTATGGGAGTGGCACCACCGGTCGTTGTTATAAAATCAACATCTAGAGTTGTGCCAGTTGATATAGTCACGGCGCCCGTTTCCGTCTGTGACGCAAAGTCTGCGGAACTCTCTTTTCCGGCTGTTACCGAGCATTCCCAATCGCCGCCATCTATACTTTCCCCGCCACTGTGCTTTACTAGAAGCGAGACCTGGTCAGTCGGGTCATCAATCACCGACAGGGCAACATTAGGTGCCTTAGGGGTGTTCCCGAGGTATCCGTAGGCGAAACCGGCTACCACCGCCCCCATAACTACGGTTATGGCAACCATTAGTATCACGCCAATTACCGGGGACACGCCTCTCTGGTCTCTTAAAAATTTCTTGAAGTATTTCATGTGCATAACCTCCTGTTTTGACTCGAATCGTTTATGTCTATCAATCATTCCTCATCACTTAATTTTACATATTACCTCCCTATGGCTACAGTGCCTCTGCGGCTCTTTTTCATCGCCCTGGGCACCTTCTCATACACCTGCCATTGCCATCACAGTATCTAGAATCACCGTTGCATCCGCTCCTTTGTTGAGAAAGAGAACCGACTTCGTAAAGTAACTGTCGGCTCCCCCCTGATAGCCCCTGATTATGTCCCTTCCTTCATCCGAGGCGGTAAGTATCACTACCGGGATTTCTCTCAATTTTTCCTCGCTCTTTATTTGTTCCAGTATCTCTAGACCACTAACCTTCGGCAGTTTCAGGTCAAGCAAGATTAAATCCGGCGTAGGATTAGCCTGTCTGTCGGCATAAACGCCCAGGTTATGCAGAAAATCGAGCGCCGCTTTGCCATCTGTAATCCAAAACAGTCGCGGTTTCAGCTTCCCTCTCTCCAGGGCCCGCCTCATAAGCACGGCGTGCTCCTCGGTGTCCTCTACCAGCAATACATTTGTCTCCCTTTGCTTGGTCATTTTTCCTCCCTCCTTCTCAGCAGTTTGTTCAGGCGTTCTTTCATCTCTTCACCTGAAGTAGGTTTCCTTATATAGGACTTGGCCCCTGCCCTGACAGCTTCAACGATTACGTCCGGGTCATCAATGTCCTCCGGCATCAGCAAGGCAACAGCCGCTGAAGGATTATCTTTTGTTAATGCGCGTACTACGTCGATACCACCTATCCCATCCAGTTTCAGGTCGATCAAGGCAATATCAGGGCTGTACTGAGCAAACTTTTCCAGGGCCTCTATACTGTTTTTAGCGACGGCAACGACCTCAAATCCGAGTGTTCCCAGCGCATTGGCGAGGAGGATGCGTGTAAAGGTGGAGCTATCGGCTAGAAGTACCTTAATCTTTTCCATTGTTATCTCCTTTGTTTGTGCCGCTCTGTTTAGGCAAGGTAAAGCACATGGTAGTTCCCTTCCCCGATTGACCCTGTTGTACCCATATCCTTCCCCCGTGTGCTTCAATAATTTTCTTCAAAATCGCCAGGCCGATACCGCTCCCTTCCCCATCTGCTGTCCCTCGATAGAAGAGAGCAAAGACCTTTTCCGCGTCACTGGCGTCTATCCCGAGTCCGTTGTCACGCACAAAGAAGACGACTTCGCCCTCCGAAAGCTGGTAACCTATCTCGATTTTCAGGGGAACGGTTTTATCCCGATATTTAATGCTGTTCTGGAGCAGGTTGGTCAGCACCTGTATTATCCTGGTCCTGTCCGCATAAACCCTGGGAAATTTATCCGCGAGGGAAACGGTAGCCCCAATCGAGCTTATCTGCCTGTTAAACCCTGTAATCACTTCATTGACGATTTTGCCAAAAGAAACATCCTTGATTCGCTTTATCATCTGTCCGGAACGGGAATATTCCAGGGTACTATTCAAGAAAACCTGCATCTTCCTGACGCCGGACTCAAGCAGGCGTATATCCTCCTGTACCCTCTCCGCCTCCATGTTTTGTATGTCGGTTCGGAGCTCGCGGCTGAAACCTTCAATGCTTATCAGGGGACTTCTCAGGTCGTGAGCGATACCATAGCTAAATGCCTCTAGCTCGTTGACTTTTGCCTGAAGCTGCTGGCTAAGCCTTTTCTGTGCCTCTTCAGCCCGCTTGCGCTCGGTGATGTCGCGCACAGATGCCAGATAGGCATTCTCCCCATCCCACTCCGTTTCGATCACGCGCATTTCAGCAACGCCAAATTCTCCACTACTGCGGATAGTATCAATCTCTGATGCGTCGCCTGCCACCAGAGGCAGACCATACATTTCGCCCAGCAGTTCGTCTGCCTTGCGTCCAAAAATAGCTTCCGCTGCAGGATTGACAAAATGCACTATGCCTTTTCGGTCTATAATGAGGACACCATCAACATTTCTGTTTACGATATTGTTGAAGCTTTCTTTAC
>DATKWL010000138.1:0-10497 GCA_035529555.1 Dehalococcoidia bacterium
GCCAGGCAGGCATCCCCGTGGCGGCTCTGGTAGGATACACTAACGCCGGCAAGAGCACAATTCTCAACGCCTTGAGCAATGCCAACGTGCTGGTCGAGGATAAGTTGTTCGCCACGCTCGACCCCACCACACGCCGCCTCACCCTGCCCAACAACAAACAGGTGCTCATAACTGACACCGTGGGCTTCATCCAGAAGCTGCCGCCAACCGTAGTAGCTGCTTTCAGAGCCACTCTTGAGGAGCTATCCGAGTCTGATTTGCTGCTCCATGTGGTGGATATATCCAGTGAAACTTCAGCACAGCAATTCCACACCGTCGAGGGTATTTTGAAAGACCTGGGACTGGCCGAGAAGCCCATCCTCATCGTTCTCAATAAGATTGACCTGCTCGGCGGAGAAACAGCGCCGGGTGATGACGAGGCAATTCGCCGCTATATTGACCAGCTTGGAGCCAGAGTCCAGGCAGCAGCCTTCATCTCCGCTGCTAAGGTATGGGGACTGAACAGGATGCTCGAGCTTATAGCGGAAATGCTGGAGAAGATACAAATGGAACTGGGATACAGGTCGCCCGGTTCTTTAGCATAAGATGCCTTGCCTCACCTCAAGACCTCATGTAGAATAGCGCGGGAGGTATGATGAAGATTCGTAAAGCAGTGGTAACTGCTGCGGGCTGGGGGACGAGGTTCCTTCCTGCAACCAAGGCGCAGCCCAAGGAAATGTTGCCGCTGGTCGACAAGCCCATGATTCAATACGTGGTGGAGGAGGCTGTCGCCTCGGGTATAAAGCAAATCATCATCATCACCGCCCTCGGTAAACGCGCCATTGAGGACCATTTCGACCGCTCTTTCGAACTGGAGTACGCCCTTAAACAGAAAGGCAATAGTGAGCTTCTGCGCACGTTGCAGGGAATAACCGAGCTTGCCGATATTTGCTATATCCGCCAGAAGGAACAGCTCGGTTTAGGGCATGCCGTTCTGACCGCCAAGGACCTCATTGGTGACGAGCCATTCGCTCTGTTCCTTCCCGACGATATCATCGAATCCAGAGTGCCTGCTATGAAGCAGATGCTCCGGGTATATAACCGCTATGGCAGCAGCGTTATCGCAGTTCAAACCATAGCGCCCGAAGAAAGCAAGGCTTACGGTGTGGTTGCGCCCAAGCAGGTGGAGAAGCGTATATATCAGGTATTGAGCCTGGTTGAAAAGCCGGAACCTGAGGACGCACCTTCGAATTTGGGTATAGTGGGCAGATACATTCTCACGCCCGAGATATTCAGCATGCTGGAGAAAACAACTCCGGGAAAGGGTGGGGAGATTCAGCTTACCGACGGTCTGAGGCTGCTGCTGAAGAAGCAGAAGATATACGCATACCAGTTCGAAGGAACCCGCCACGACACCGGCACACCACTGGGCTTTTTGAAGGCATCGGTGGAGTTTGCCCTCAAACGACCAGAACTCGGTCACAAGTTCAAAGAATACCTGCGCCAGTTAAAACTAAACGATTAGCCCACTAAATCACAAGCTACAAATCCCAAACCACAAGTTCCAAATCCCAAACTGATGTATAAGTCTGACATCTGATAGCTGACTGCTGAATACATACCCCTTTCCTTCAGGATAAGGAAGTATAGTCAAGGAATAAGAATATACGTTATGTTGACTTTCAGGATGAAGTCCCCTAGATTATTATCAGAGTCAGAACTTTGGTTTCCACACTGAAGTACTAAAGTTTGGTGAACAGCCTTAAGACACCGAGGTTGAAGATGTTCATAAGGGCAGCAAAAACCGGACAACTGAACGCAGTAAGATTAGCCAAGGCCTTGACTATAGTCTGGGTTGTGTTATCACTGGCTGAGGCCAGCGTGACTTATATATGCCTGCAAAGCGCTGAAAACATCGAGGGGAACCCTCTCGCCCGAATGATGCTATCTCACAATGAAGTAGTTTTCTACGGGTCAAAGCTGCTGGTCACAGTGGCCATCGGATTGGGGCTCTGGTGGCTGGTAGCCAGGACGCCTCACATAAAGATGCTGCTGGCCTGCCAGATATTACTTGTGGCGATGTTTGCGGGTGTCTTTGTAAATAACCTGTTTCACCTCTAATCACAGCAAGACAAGACTTTACCGTACCTCAAATATTTCAAGAAGATTCACTGCGCCCACCCCTGATTTTCGACACAATCTTTTTCCCTTCCTCCAGCAGGGAATATATACTCATATCATCTAACTCTTCTGAAAGAGGTCCAAGCGTATCCATTTCACCCTGCTCGCTCCTGAAGACATCCAATATACTCTCAGTATCTTTATCCTCACCGCCCTCTGGCTTTTTCGCAGATGGCTGGCCTGACGGCTCGGTGCTCTGATTAACAGCCTCAAGCACCTGCGGCTTATCCTCAGTTTTCACAGGTCCTTCAGAAGCTTTGTTTACAGACTGAGGCTCCTCAGTCTTCGCCTCAACAGCCAGAGCAACAGGCGAATCCTCCGTCTTTCTCTCTGCCATACCAGATTCGTTCAATTTTTGCTCATTGCCTACTTCGGAAGTAGCAACCGCTTCAACTTTTTCATCTCGAGCCTTATTTACGGCAACAACCGCTACAGCCTGCGCGGTCTCGCCAGTGGTCGGTGGCGCTTCATTTTCCTCTTCCTCGCCGAGAACCATACTACCTTTGTTCTTGTCGAGAAACTCACCGACAGGGTCTTCTTCGATAGGAACCAATTCCTTGCCCCCAAAGAAGGACTCCTTGAAGAATTGCCAGGGTCGGCTAAATGCCAACCCAATCCCTTCTGTTATCTTCATTTTATACCTCCCTCAACTCATAGTAGGTATCGAGGCAAATATCTTACTTGCCATCATAGGAACAAATACCAATGCTCCGCCTGACAGGCTCAGGGTTGCGCCTAAATAGACAAAAAGCTTGAATCTATTGCCACCGTCAGCAGCCTTGATGGCAAAGGCATTGGCACCAGACATAACCAGGATTACCGGCAATACAAGGGTACCAATTATGTGGACATTCTCAAAACTGAAGCCAAACACATCCAGCACCCCCGTAGGGGCACTTTCCACTGCCTGCATATAAACGCCTTCTACCGTTTTCGAGAAGATGTTTAGTATCTGCACCACGAACAGCAGCAGAGCAACAAGAGCAGCGTGCATTCCCAGCACCAGCAGTATGAATGATGAAGATATCTGCCCCCTCTTGGCACGAAGAAAGTCCAGGTTCATCGCAATCAATGAAGAACGCCCCCCAACCTCCTCGGGGTCGCCGCCCAGCCTGGTGGCATCATGAAACATCTTAACACTACGGTATATCGTTTCACTGCCTGTCTCCACTGAAAAGCGCTGCCAGCAAAGGTCAGGCCTGAGTCTGGAAACCAGTCTGTTGCGCAGACGCTTCACATCGCCAGATAAGTTAGCCGTTGACCTGAGGTCCACCCTGTCCAATGCGTTTGATACCGTAATCCCAATCGCAGAGGCAACATTACCCAGCGACCTCAAAAAGGTGCTGATATCTGTATCCTTCCTGGTAACCTGGCGGTCAAAGATTAGGCCAGCTACGCCAACCGGGAACATTAATACTCCCGCTACCATAAGCCCCCACCCCAAACCTGCGCCTGATAACAATAAAACAAAGAAGGCGGCAATAGCGATGGGAAGTAAAATACCCGCTAGCTGACGTGCTCGACGGTGAGCAGGACAGTACAAAGACTGGTTATGAACCCGCACCTCCTTGGGCGACACTCTATAAATAGCCCAGGCCCCTAAAATCGATACAAATATAGTTACTCCCACCAAGGCAACAGTGACCCCTATTGCTACTGGGTAGATAAGCATAGAGATAGCAGCCACCATTACAATCAAAGCAGCCGAAACAATAAGCGCAGCGTACGCCTCGGTCCATTTCCTCAGCGCTTCTATACCGCGTTCGTACTCGTTCTTAAATGCCTCCGACTGGATTTTTGCCTCCTGCGCCAGGAAGTCGGATTCGGGTTCACCGGAGCCCAGCGAGCTGGACAAGCGCAGCAAAAGGCTTTTCACTGATTCCTCTTTTGCCGACTCGCCCACGACGCGACAGGCTACAGCATAGTCATAACGCATCCGCTTGCACAGTATATTGATTTCGGCGAAATAACGAGCGGAACTGCACGGCAGTTGAGCAGCGAACTCAAATATCTGGCTGCGGGGCAGTCCTGCCGCAGCTATAGAGGACATATACGATAGCTGGTAGAACAGGTCATATCCCAGGTAATCGCTATTATTATTAGAAGATTCTTTCTTCTTGCGCTTTGGCCAGAACTTTGAGAAGTTCATAGAAATCGCGCACTCCTTTTTCTTTGTGCAGCTTTTCCAGAATCCTTGTCCTTCGCTCCACCAGACTGTAAATTTGCCATTTCTTATCGGGAGGGATGCCACGTTTGAGAGCTATCTTGTCCTCCAGAAGATAGCTGTTCCTTCTGCCCACAAACTCAAAGGTGTCTGCAACAGGGTTCCAACGAAACACCTCCACGTAGGAGAAGATATTGGCTACCGGGTCGTACCCAACTATCTCGCTGATGCTTGTCGCCCGACGACCCATCTTCCCGTTGGGCAACTTCACAGCGTTCTGACATATTACGACATTCAAATTGTCCATATACGTCTTGGGGACATTAATGGGATGGCCTGTGAGTCGCTGAATCAGTTTTTCCACATTTGATGCATGGAAAGTGCTCATCACCTCATGGCCGGTTTGCATTGCGCCGAAGGCTATATTGCCCTCCTCACCTCTAATCTCACCGACGATTATCACATTGGGGCGCTGTCTCAAGGCAGCCTTCAACAGGTCGAACATGGTTACCTGAGCCCCTTTCTCCCCCTGACCCGGGGCTCTGGACACTTCTCGAAGCCAGTTGCCATGAGGCACCTGAAGCTCCGGCGTGTCTTCAATGCTAACAATCTTATGACTCAGTGGGATAAATGTGGTGATAGCGTTCAACAGCGTGGTTTTACCAGAGGCCGTCTCACCGACAACAAACAAGTTCATGCCATCCTCTATCACGATAGAAAGATAAGCTGCCATCTCATAGCTTATGCTACCGAACTCGACAAGTTCAAGAATGCTCAGCGGCACATCGGAGAATTTTCTGATGGTGAAGTTGCTGCCGCGTCGTGAGACCTCCCTGCCAAAGACTATGTTTATACGAGAGCCATCGGGAAGCGTGGCATCGACTATAGGATTACGCAACGTGACAGGTCTTTTTATCTGTTCGGACAGTCGGAGCACGAAATCGTCCAGGTCATCATGCGTTTCAAAGGTTATAGATGACCTAAGGCCTTTGAAAACCCTATGTTCCAAAAATATGGGGCCCAGTCCGCTGCAACTGATGTCCTCTATGTTGGGGTCACGAATCATCGCATCTATAGTACCCATGCCAACCTTATCTCTGACAACTACATATTTCAGGGCATCAAACTGCTCAGAGGTAACCTGCACCTTGGTCTTATTGCTTTTGCTATTGCCGTCGCTGCCTTTGGCGACTTTAACGCTGGACGAGGATTGGCTGGTACCGTTTTTCTGCACAATGCACACCTTATCCAGCATCCCCAGGATGGCCTCCTCCCTTTCCGCGTCCGATTCCGCTTCTTTAAGACTTCCCGCAACATCAACAAGCCCACTTTCCACCTCAGATAGCACCTTGGTCAAATCCATGGTCAGGCTCGGCTCAACAGGGATATAGTAAGGTCTACCTCCTCCCGGTTCCGAATAAATATGAGCGAATATGTTTTCCGAAACGGGATAAATGATGTTTTTCTGTGGCAAATCTGCCTGAGCACGCGTGAGCTTAAGGCAATACTGCGGCACCCCGATCTTGTCGATAGAAATCAGGCGCATATAGTTCAGGAGATGCTTGCTTTGTTTACAAGCCTCCTGCATGGGCTCGGGCAATAACGCAAGGAGGTCCTCCTCAGACATGTTGTTCTGAGAGGACTCACCTTCCCCTTGATTTAGAAAGGGCAGCACTATTTTGGGCATGGCAATCCCTAAGCTCTAGCTTTAGAATAGGGTATGACTCTGATACCCCAGTTTGGCTCGACGTCGAATGAGATAATATTGCCTGTGTTCATCTCCGCACCGCGTACCTTAGACACCTCCAGTATCTTTATAATCTTGCTCCCCATAGTTTCGATGCGCAGTCTGAGATGAGCGTCACACATCGACCCCAGTCTGACCATAACGTTCTCGTCAAAGGCATAGGAGTGGGCAACGCAAATAACTGCCATCCCCCTGCCGGTAAGCACTTTACACTCCTCGAAGAAAGAGAGAACTTGCTCTGTAGTGGAGTGAGTCACATAGTAGGTGAGGGAATCTATCACCGCCAGGTCTACGCCCTTACTGGCACAGCTTGTAAGCATGGGCAACAGACCTGTATGCAGACACCGCCTCGTCTTCTTGGTGTCGATAGGGTATATCGAAAATTTAGAAAGGAGAAAATAGTCCGTGATATCCAGGCCAAGACTCTGCATTTGAGATACGAAGCTCTTCACCGTGTTCTCGGTGGTGAAGACAACAGCGCTGCATCCCTTCTTCAGGGAACCCCAGAGCATTTGCTGTGTAAGCACAGATTTGCCTGAATCCGGTTGTCCTTCTACCAGGCTCAGAGTGCCCAGCGGTATGCCCCCGCCTATCTTTTTGTCCAGCTCATCGTTTCCAGTGGATATTATCTTGAAATCATTGCCTGCGCCAGTTTTCATCTTAATCCTCCTAACCGTTGAATTGCGCTGAGGTGTTCACCCCATTAAAAGTCGAAATCGATACCAAATTCGTAGTTCCATTGCCCGGCTGTGGAGATAATTTGAGCTTGAGCAGCGCTACCTCCCCCTGGTTCAGTATGCCGGGCTCGAAAACTTCCTCTTCAGTCATGCCCTGGTCGGAATATATCGTGTTTACCGTCCATTCGTTATCTCCCGGATTGCTGTTCTCCGTATATGTAAGTCTCCTAATGTAATAGTTGTCAGTCGCATCATAGTACTGCACCAGCACATCCCAATCAGCAAATTGAGCAAGGCGTACCTCGCCGCTGTTGTGAACTGCTATGTCAAAAAAATCACCTTGTTTCTGAGAATCGACTATTGAGATATTTGTTCTATTGACCTCCTGAGTTGTCTGCGCCATCTGTTTCAATGACTGCGAAACAGAATCAAATGACGAGAAAGCGGCCTGTGACCAAGTCAAAGCCGCCATTATCATCAGGGCTATAACAAATAGAGCGACTATTGCATTGCTCATCGTTCCTACATGCTGAAATAATATTCGCCAGAGACCCCGTTGGGGATAAGAACCTTGATACGGTACTGCCCGGATGAAAGAGGGCTCTCATAGCTAATCTCAATCCTTGTGGTGGTCGCTATGCCCCACTCGGTGCCGTTCTCTATTTCATAATCCCACTGCGGATATTCACCATTGGCATAGTAATTATGGGGAATCCACGCCCAGACCGTCTGATTGCCATTAAGGAAAATATCGCAGCGCTTGATATCGACTATCTCTTCTGTGCCGATGTTCTTTACCCACACGAAGACATCAAAGTAGCCGTTGGAATTGGTATCCTGCCAGACACCATCGCTATCCAGCTCTCCAGTAGCATGTATTATGTCAATCTGGCTTTTTATGCGCTCATTCATCCGCGCCGAAACACTGCTCAACGCCCCGCTGGAGCTGGTTATGGCCGGATATACAGCGTTAATCACCAGGGTCACGCAGATTACTGCAGCGACCACAAGTAAAATGGTGCTCAGCACCTTATCCATGGTTTACCCGCCTTTTTTATAGAACTGTCCTTTTTCAAGGAGCATGGACAGCACAACCGATTCAAGGGCACCGGTTCGATAACGGAGAAGGCTATCGAGTTCAATCAGCAACTGCATACTGACTGAGGCCGGCACATCCTCAGATTCATCCCTGTCATTATCGGCATACAAATCTGCAAGCAGTAGAATTGCCTGTTTCAGGCGCGGCGGCAGATTGCCTGTTATATCGTAGATTTCAACCAGCTTGGTTATCTGTTCTTTGCTCACGGTTGCGGCAGCCCTTGATAGCCACTGCGACAACACAGACACCGTAAGCAAATCCACCCTACCCTCATTATCAGTTTTAACACCCGCGATGCTGGCTTCAGGAACACGCCCCGTAGCACAGCCCGAAGTCTCAATCTTTTCAGCAACCCCGCTGGCCATCTCCGCAATCCCCGGCTCTGCCTCTTTAGGAGCCTCACGGACAACCTTGACCCCGTTCTCGGCCTGAGGAGAAGCCGGGACAGTGCCTGCCCAGGGCGCAGGTGAAGGCGCAGATGAAGCCGTCTGTATACCTGTGGCCAGTTGCTCCTTGATATCCAGCAGAACTGCCCTGATCTGGTTCTTCAGTACCTTAAACTCTTCCTCTAAATTCTTTATTTTTTGCTCTTCCATGCTGCCACCCTCTTAATTTACCATTGAGGTCGCTGACGGGGCGGGGGTCGCCGCCCCAATTTCAGCGACCTCTTAACATTTTCGCCCACTTTCCTGTACTAGTTAAGGTCCATTACAGCGTCGATCCTGGCGGGCAGCGTTCTCTCTATCACCAGAACTGCGCCCGTCGCAGGTTTCGCTGTAATAGAGAACGTGCTATAGGCGCCCGGCGGGGTAGTTAGCCCGGTCAGGTCAACCGTAATCACAGCCTGCTCATCCATCTCGAGTAGATCGTCACCATTGTCCATGCCGATGAACGCCACGTCCCAATCGATGTCTTCCACATGCTGATTGGCATCGGTGTAGCTGATAATGGTGACATGAGCTGGTGCACTGGTCGGCGATAGGTCTATCCTCTGTCCCTTCAGAGCGTTGGTCAGAGTGAAGACTACCGCCGTTGCGTTTCCGCTGGTGGTGTTGCCATCAGCGAACACACTCCCCTTGATTTCCATGGAAGCCCTGGCTTCCTCCAGGCCGGCGTGAATTGCTTCCTGGCCCTTCTGGGAGGAGAATATGCCTGCCGACAACACGGTGTAGGCAAACACTGAGGCTACGACCACGAACGCAATCAAGATGATCGCTGTCTCGAGGCCAGTAATACCCCTCTCATCCCGGCGCAGGCTCTTGTATAATCTTTTAAGCATCTTGCTTCCTCCTTCTCATTTCTTCTTTTTTGTGTTTAATTCGTTTCCTCACCAAACACCCTGCTCTAGTACAGTATCATGTTAGTATCAAGAGCAGCAGGTGTGGTTCTCTCGATGACGAGCACGCTGCCAACCGGGGGTCTGACCTGTATTGTGAAGGTATGGTAAGCATCTATGGTCTCACCACAACCAGACAGGTCAAGCACAATCTCAAACAGCTCGCCAGCCTCCAGCAGATTGTCGCCATCATCTAGACCCATTGGATTCGAGATCCAGACCAGGTCATCGGTCCTCACATCCTCACTGGAGTAGGAGATAACAACAACGTTGGTGCTGTTACCATCAGCTGTGCCGTTGCCGCCATCAATTGGCGGTGTCAGGTCGATAGCTTCACCAGCAAGAGCATTGGCCACGCAGAACACAAGGTAGTCAACCTGTGTGCCGTTGCCCTGAGCTACCACATTGCCCTTCATCTCCAGTGTGGACCTCGCCTGCTCCAGCCCGGAATGGATTGCCTCCTGACCCTTTTGAGACGAGAAGATACCTGCCGACAACACAGTGTAGGCAAATACCGAGGCTACGACCACGAAGGCGATTAGAATTATCGCCGTCTCCAGGCCGGTGATGCCTCTCTCATCCCTGCGCATCATCTTTGCAAGTCTTTTCAACATCCTTTTTCCTCCTTACTCAATTTGACGCCACTGTTTCTTCTCAGCCTGTTGTGGCTCCACAGGCAATCGTAAAAGCCTTGGGTTAGGTTTTGAGCATCCCCATCACCTCCCTCTGGCCTTGACCCTTTGGATTTGTTACATTCACATCGTACAGGAAGGCCAAAACGTCTTGTTTACGATATCTCCAGTCGCCGCGGCCTCCCACCTTAAAGGCTGTAAGTTTTCCGCAGCGACTCCATCGTCTCACCGAACTGACATGCACCCTGAGATACTCAGCGACTTCGTCGCAGGTCATGATTGATTTGCCATCTGACCTGTGCCTTTTTATTCTCTTTGTATTGCTACTCAACTTGCTGTCCTTTTCGTATCAATGCAACCCTGTGCAGCAATTCCCATCATCTTGTGTCTCACCGCCATACTTTTCAGCACTAATCTGCTTATTCGTTACAAACATGTCATTTTTGCGAGCAATGCGAAACATCTGGTAGCAATCCTACCAACCACATACCATGGCAACAATCACCAGCCAGTACTACGGGGAATAGGTAAATAGTCATGTCTGAAGAGGGCACCGAGATTCAATAATGAAATTTCTCCGATAAGAAACAGGCCCCGGCGTAGTACTTTTCGTGGCAAAAGAGAGGTAACGTTTTTTATCTTACTGGAAAGTTGTAGAGGATATTTTGCACTCCATGAAGCT
>DATKWL010000139.1:0-12093 GCA_035529555.1 Dehalococcoidia bacterium
TAACGTAAGGGTCAACGCGATCGCTCCATCCTATTTCGAGACCGAGATGACCAAACGGGACATCGAGTCCGACGAGAGGATACTCCAGTTCAACCTGAGCAAGATACCCATGCGAAGGAGCGGCAAGCCGCACGAATTGGCAGGGGTCGTGGTCTTTCTGGCGTCCGAGGCATCGAGTTTCGTCACTGGCGAAACTATAGCCGTGGATGGAGGCTGGCTCGCCTGGTAATTGGCACGCAGGGAAGGCAGCCCTCAGCATCAACGGGGTAAACGCTTCACAATCAACTCTCTCTGTATCTCGGAAGTGCCTTCGAGCAGCTCATACATTTTGGCATCCCTGAAGATTCGCTCGATTTTGTATTCCTTGCTGATGCCGTAGGCGCCGTGAACTTGCATGCCCCATCTGCAGACATCTACAGCGGTCTGGGTTACGAACAGCTTCGTAATGGCCATATCCTTTATGGTGCTGATACCCTGGTCTTTGAGGAAGGCACCTCTGTAGGTCAACCAGCGTGATGCCTCGAGCCGCGACGCCATCTCAGCCAGCAGCCAGTGGATAGCCTGCAAATCGAAGATAGGCTCATCGGAATGCATTCGATGCATGGAGTATTTAATTGCCTCTTCCAGCGCTGCCTGCATTAGACCCACGCAGTGGGCGCTGAGGCAAAGCTTGCCCAGTGTCATGGCGTCCTTGAGGGCGTCGAATTTCCCGCCTTTGCCGCCCAGCAGGTTCTTCTTGGGTATTCGGACATTATCCATAATCAGGTCGCAGAGCTCTGTGCCTCTCAAGCCGAGCTTGTCCATCTTCGGTCCGCGCGAGAACCCCTCCCTGTTAGTATCCACGATGAATATGCTGAGATCTCCCTCGAGCTTGGCGAAAATCAAAGCCACATCGGCAAAGCGTCCGTTGGTGACGAAACGTTTGGTTCCGTTGAGGACATAACTGTCGCCCTGCTCAACCGCCACGGTCTTGAGCATCTTGGGGTTGGAACCCGTGTCCGGCTCGGTGAAGCAAAAACAGCCCACTTTCTTGCCTGCGCAGATCGGCGCCAGTATCTCCTGTTTCTGCTCCTCAGTACCCAGTTTGACGAATCTATCGCCCACGGTGTGCTGGCATTGCACATGCATCGAGAGTGGGGCTATGACTCGCGCCAGTTCCTCAAGAGCCAGTGTCAAGCTCACATGGTCTGCCCCGGCCCCGCCGTATTTCGGCTCCCAGGGAATCCCATACATATGCATGGCGGCCAGCTTGGGCCGGATCTCCTGGGGAAAAGTGTTATTCTTGTCCATTATGTCCACCAGGGGGGCGATCTCCTTCTCGGCGAACCTCCTGACCTGCTTCTGGAATGCCTCTTGCTGTTCAGTCAGATTGAAATCCACAGTTTAATTCCTCCTAGGCAAAGCCAAACTTACTCATTGAATTATTGTAGCATCTTGCTATGTTAGCGTCTATTTATCATCGCCTTGATTGTGGGTTTTTCTTGACACTAACTGTGAAGTAAGGCACAATATAGCTTTGTCGGGTTATAGTCCCAAGTCCTGATTCGGGGGTGGGTATGGATGTAATGCAGGCCATAAAAGGGCGGAGGAGTGTACGCAAGTACAAGCCCGACCCTGTGAGCGATACGACAGTTGAGATGGTGCTGGAGGCTGCTCGATGGGCGCCTTCGTGGGCAAACACCCAGTGCTGGAGGTTTGTGGTGGTGCGAGACCCACAGATGAGGGATAAGCTGGCAGCCACTCTGAAGCCTGAGACAAATCGGGCTGCGGCAGCTATCAGGGAGGCCCCGGTTACAATTGTAGCCTGCGCTGAGAAGGGGAGAGCTGGTTATTATAAGGGTGAGGTCTCTACCGACAAAGGCGACTGGTTCATGTTCGATGTAGCACTGGCAATGCAGAATCTGACGCTGGCAGCCTACGCTGCCGGATTGGGTACGGTTCATGTAGGGTTGTTCGATGCCCGAGAGGCGGCGATAATTCTGGAAGTGCCTGATAATGTCGTTGTTGTGGAGATGATGCCTCTCGGCTACCCTGACCAGGAGCCGACAGCGCCTCCGCGAAAAGAACTGGCCGAGATTATGTTCAAAGAAAAATACGGTAGCAAGTAGCGCTGGGGAACTGAACTACTGATGCTGATAGAGGAAGGGTATGAGTTCTGTTGTTAAAAAACGACGCAAGAAAATGGCCAAGCACAAGCATCGCAAGATGCTGAAGAAGACCAGATGGCAGAGACGCCACGGATAATTGCGACACGAATGTAAATCCCCTGGCGGATATAAGGCTATGTGGCAGGTGATTGGTCAGGACAGAGCGGTGGAGTTGCTGGGGCGCAGCCTGGAGAATGGACGATTAGCTCATGCTTATTTGTTTACAGGCCAACCTCATGTGGGCAAGATGACGCTGGCTATTAATCTGGCCCAGGCACCGAACTGCGAAAATGAAAAACGCCCCTGCGGAGAATGCAAGTCCTGTCTCCACATAGAAGGAGGCAATCATCCTGATGTTCAGCTTATCGGTCGCCTATCCGGCGCTGATGCTGGGGATGGAGGCAGCAAAAAGGAGATAAGCATTTCGCAGATAAGAGAGTTGCAACACTTTGCAGCTCTGCAACCCTATGAAGGGAAATATCGCGTATATATCATTGATGGCGCTGAATATCTGAATGAGGAATCAGCCAACTGCCTGCTCAAAACGCTCGAAGAGCCGCCGCCTAACGTGTTATTCATTCTGCTGGCGGTGAATGAAAACAGGCTGTTACCTACAATCGTTTCCCGATGTCAGCGCGTTGAACTCTTCCCTCTTTCAGCTTCAGTTATAGAAAAGGCTCTGGTTGCACACTGGCAGGTGGCGCCGGACAAGGCAAGGTTGCTGAGCAGGCTCTGCCGCGGAGGCATCGGTTGGGCTGTTTCCGCTCTGCGAGATGAAAGCCTTCTCGAAGCACATTCTCAAAACCTGGACAGGCTTCTTGAGCTTACAGATGCCGGCCTTCGGCAGAGGTTTTCCTTTGCTGCCAGTCTGGCATCACAGTACAGCAAGAGCCGGGACTCGGTCGAGGAGACGCTTAACCTGTGGCTGGAGTGGTGGCGGGATGTGCTTCTAGTCAGGGAAGGTTGTGCCCAGTTCATAACTAACATTGACCGGGAAACGGGTTTGCGAGAGTATGTGGAATGTTATAACCTGATAGATATCAGGGGTTTCATAGAAGCTATTCGGGCAGCATTACAACAACTGGAGCAAAACGCAAACCCGCGTCTGGTGCTGGAAGTGCTGATGTTGAATATGCCCGGCAGGAATGAGAAAAATATCGAAGTGTATAAACGCTAGAGGATAATGCTATGATAAAGGTAACTGGCGTTAGGTTCAAACATGCGGGATTAGTATACTATTTCGACCCAGGTAATATGGAGCTTGTGGCCGGGGATGATGTGGTGGTAGATACTGTGCGCGGTGCCTCAATAGGGAAAGTAGTGATCGCCTCGAAGGAAGTCGATGCCTCCGAGCTTGGAGAGCCTTTGAAGTCGGTTCTGCGCAAAGCACAGCTTGAAGATTTAGAGCAGATAAAGAAAATAAGAGAGATGGAAAGTGAGGCGTTGGTCAAGTGCGAGGAGCTGGTGGAGCGTTTTCACCTCCCCATGAAGCTTTTCTCGGCGGAATACAATCTGGATGGCAGCTACCTCACTATCTACTTCAAGTCTGAAAAAAGGGTTGATTTCCGTGCCCTGCTGCGAGAGCTTTCCAGCATGTTGAAAACGCGTGTTGAACTGCGCCAGATTGGTACCCGAGATGCAGCAAAACTAGTTGGCGGTGTGGGCAGATGTGGACGACCTCTCTGCTGTGCCAGCCATCTGACCAGATTTGAAACCATATCCATGAAGATGGCTCGTGAGCAGAACCTGCCTCTCAATCCCACCAATATCTCAGGTGTGTGCAGCCGTCTGCTCTGCTGCCTTGCTTATGAGAATGAACAATATCGCGAAATGAAGCAAAAGCTGCCGCCTGTAGGACAGGCAGTGGGCACTCGATTGGGTGCAGGCAAAGTAATTGGCGTCAATCCGCTCAAGGAAACGATAACAATTCAACTCGAGAGCGAGGCTGTGGTGGAATTACCTGTCTCTGAAGTCGAACCCTGCAAGCAATAATCTTCAGCAAACTCTCCTCTGATTTTTTCACTTGAAAAACATGCAAAGTATTGCATTATCGATTGAAATATGCTATCTTTACCCCGCTAATCTTTTCTGATTAGCGAGGGGGGTGATGGGGTTTCCCCAGTATGGAAACTGAATTGCCGCCGGTAGAATATATACCGGGCGTGTTGAAAATAAGCAAGTTCGCCGCGCAAAGGTGGTATCGCGCTCAAGAGCTTCCGGTTGCGAGGATTGGTAAAGCGTACCTGGGTGATAGAGAGGGTCTGGAAAAATGGTACGAAGGGAAGCTTCTGGAAAATGCAGGTGGAATACCGTAAATTCTTTAATCCTGACCGGAGGCCGAATTTTGGCCACCGCCGAGCGGGGTGGTCAATTTTTGTGTCTGGAAATCCTAAAAGGGGGTGAGAACAATGCACCTCATCATTGATGGCTACGGGGGCGACTATAAGAAAATGCAGGACGTCGAGTTCATCTCTGAGATACTCGATGTGTATCCTGAACGAATCGGGATGACTAAAATCTCAGACCCGCAGGTTTCCAAATACATAGGCACTAAACCTGAGGACTGGGGTGTCTCTGGCTTTGTTCTCATTGCTGAGAGCCATATAAGCATTCACACCTTCCCTGAGCGCTGCTATATCAATGTTGACATCTTCTCGTGTAAGGAATTCGACGCTGACTGGGCAATAAAGGAGTTTAAACAGAAGTTCGAGTTAGCCGAGGTAAGGAGCTATATACTCAACCGTGGCCTTGAATACTACAATAATCAGCAACCCAATCTGGTTTTAGACTCCGCAAGCACAAAGTGAGACAGCATCGCGTGCATGGATAAAAAAGGTGAGCGAAGAATTTTTCCTTCCTCCAAGAACCTTCGCCAGTATATCTCCCCAAGCTGTGCCTCTCGACAAGGCAAAGGTTGTTGTCCTACCTGTGCCCTACGATGCCACGTTGGAGTATAAAAGCGGGGCCAGAGAGGGACCACAGGCTATTATAGATGCCTCGCAGTACCTCGAACTTTATGACCATGAGCTGGGTCTTGAGATAAGCGAAGTAGGCATACATACTCTTCAAGAAGTTCAACCACTGATGAGCGGCCCCGAGTTCATGACGGAGCGAATCCATAAGATTGCTAAAGATTTGCTCGCCGGAGGCAAATTCGTGGTCATGCTGGGTGGGGAGCATTCGCTTACGCTGGGAATGGTCAGAGCTTTGCACGAGAGATACTCAAAACTTTCTGTGCTGCAACTGGACGCGCACACTGACCTGAGAGACGAATATCTGGGTACTAAATACGGCACTGCCAGCGTGATGCGACGGGTGTGGGAGATTTGCCCCGTTGTCCCCGCAGGCATTCGCAGCTTCAGCATCGAGGAGCATCGGTTCATGCAGGAGCAGAGAATAGAGCCATTCTATGCTGAGGATTCAAGCAATCCAGACTTCGCAGCCAGGGTGGTCTCAAAGCTTTCCTCTCAGGTTTATATATCCGTAGACCTGGATGTTTTCGACCCCTCGATTATGTCTGCGGTGGGCACGCCTGAGCCCGGTGGCTTAAGCTGGCAACAAGTTTTAGAACTTTTGAAAACGGTATCTCGCCACAGGCAAATTGTCGGGTTCGATGTCATGGAACTTTGCCCCCGAGAAGGACCGACCTCTTGCGCCTACCTCGCTGCCAAACTGGTATATAAACTCATCGGGTATTCCATATCCTCTTAGCCTCATCTTAATCCCTAAATGATGTATGTCGCAGGGGCACGGTGCACCGTGCCCCTGCGACATACATGTTATCTGCATCGTGATTTTCATCAATATAGTACTCTCCGCCGTACTATTTTCCCATAGCCAAACGCACTAAATAACCATTGTTACCTAATGGTAGGTGCGCTAATGTCTGAGCAGGATATTCGCCGATTAGATTCGCTATATTAGGTACGGTGGACCAAATATGTCCTTGCGCAAAAAAACACTGATAATCATACTCGCAACGCTCGTAGCGTTGATTGTAATCTTGTTTGTGGTCTCGCAAACCATCTTTCTCAGAAGCGCCACCCGTCTGGAAGAGCAGGATACCCGTCAGAATATCGAACGTGCTCTGAATGCTCTCAATCAGGAGATATCTCAGGTAGAATCCCAAGTTGGGGATTGGGCTCCCTGGGATGATACCTATGCCTTTATTGATGACGCCAATGAGGCTTACATCCAGAGTAATCTTATAGATGAAACTTTTGTCAATCTGGAACTTAACCTGATGCTATTTATTGATTCTTCAGGTCAGATTGTTTTCGGCAAAGCACTCGATTTACAAAATGAGCAGGAAGTACCGGTTCCGGAGAGTGTTAAGGAGCACCTTTCTGCTGACAATTTGCTCATACAACACAAAGATATTGAGAGTACGGTGTCGGGGATAATTCTTCTTCCCGAAGGCCCCATGCTCATCACCTCACATCCCATCCTAACCAGTGAACACGAGGGACCCATCAAAGGAACATTGATTTTTGGTGAATACCTTGATTATGCAAAGGTCGACAACATAGCTGAGTCAACTCGCTTGTCCCTGTCTATAGAGCGAATGGATGCTCCACAGACCAATTCCGAATTCAAACAAGCATTTGAAGCCCTTTCCGAGGATTCACCCATGTTCATCCAGCCTCTGGATAGAAATACTGTTGCAGGATACGCTCTAATAGAAGATGTCTATGGGATGCCCGTACTCATGTTGCGCACTGAGATGCCCAGAGCAATCTACCAGCAAGGCCAGACCAGCTTGCTCTATTTTGTGGCATCGCTCTGGCTAGTCGGCTTTGTGTTTGTTGTAGTCATTATGTTACTTATGGAGAAATCAGTGCTCTCGCCTTTGACCCGCCTTAGCGCGAGTGTTGGCAAAATAGGCAAAAGTGGTGACCCATCAACACGCGTGTCATTTGTTAGTAAATCAAGGAGTAAGTCCACAGGTGGTGATGAATTGTCGAGTCTTGCGGGCGAGATTAACGGGATGCTTGATACGCTGGAGAGGTCCCATAAGGCGCTGTCTGAATCTGAGGAGAAATTCAAACGTTTAGTAGAGGATATGAACGATGGCTATTTTGTAGCTCAGGACTCCAGAGTGGTATTTGCCAACGCCCGAAGTGCCGAGATGTTTGGTTATTCTGTCGAAGAGGTGATTGGCAAGCCTGTTGCTGAGCTTCTTGCACCTGAGATTCTGAAAGTTGTGTCGGATTGGTTTAGGAAGAGGACGCACGGCGAAATAGCGCCGCAACAATATGAAATTGAGCTGGTCAAAAAAGATAGGACGCAATGCACGGTTGAGCTGGGTACCAAGCTCATAACTTACGCAAGTAAGCCGGCTGTCTCCGTGGTCATGAGGGATATCACCGAACGCAGGAAGATGGAGGAGGCGCTACGCGAAAGCGAGGAGAGATTCAGGAATGTACTCGATAATTCTCTCGATATGATATATCGGTTAAATCTTCAGACTGGTCGATATGACTATGTCAGTCCATCGTCCGAGAGAGTGTTTGGCCTGAAACCTGAGGAGTTCATTACCCTAAGCATAGACGAACTGATCTCTGTAGTACACCCAGATGATGCAGAGGAGTTGAGGGAGAATATCAATAACTTCTTGTTGAGCTTGGGGAAGGAATGCTCATCTTCGGAGTATCGTGTTAAACACAAGGAATTGGGATATCGTTGGGTAAATGACAACCGCTCACTTGTATTAGGTAACGATGACATGCCTGTGGCGGTCGTGGGTGTTTTGAGAGATGTTACTGAGCGCGCACAGGTGGAAAAAGCACTGCAACAAAGCGAGGAGAAATTCCGTAATGTTCTCGAAAATTCCCTCGATATGATATATAGCTTGAAGCTTCAGACCGGTGAATATGAGTATGTAAGTCCGGCGTCGAAAAAGTTACTGGGATATAGTCCAGAGGAGTTAACAGGGCCTGTCCTCGATAAAACAAGAACCACGATACATCCTGATGACCTGAGAAGATTGGACGAAAATATGCTCGAACTGCTCAGTTCGACAGGAGAAGCAGCTTCCAGTATTGAGTATCGAGTCGAACACAAAGAGCTGGGCTATCGTTGGGTGAGCGACAGTCGTTCAATAGTATACGGAGAGGGGGATGTGCCTGTATCGCTCGTCGGTGTCTTAAGGGATGTCACTGAACGCAGGGAGATGGATGAGGCGCTTCGTCAATCTGAGCGACACTATTCTGCACTGGTGGAGAGCATGACCGATGCCGTCTTCAAATTCAAAGGGAAAGGGATTACCTGGTGTAACGATAGGGTTGAAAAAACATATGGTTATACCAGAGAGGAGATAATCGGTAAGGAGGCCAGTTTCCTTCTCCCCGAGGGTGAGAACCTCCAGGAATTTATGGGAAAGATTGCCGCAGCACTAAGGGAACTGGGGCATTTTCATAGTTCGGGCCGAGTTAGAAGAAAGAACGGAAGCTTCGTAGATGTGGAGTATATCATCTCGGAGATAAAGGGAGAAAAAACTGTTGAACTGGTGGCCGTGGCCCGTGACATAACCGAGCGCAGAAAGGCGGAAGAGAAGTTGCAACAAGCAATGGCTGAGCTGGCTCGTTCCAATACCGAACTTGAACAATTTGCCTATGTTGCCTCGCATGATTTGCAGGAGCCGCTGCGCATGGTGGCGAGTTATACACAGCTTCTGGGGCGTCGCTATAAAGACAAACTCGGTGACGATGCCGATGAGTTCATTGGCTATATTGTGGATGGGGCTACTCGAATGCAGCAACTTATAAATGACCTGCTGGCTTACTCGAGAGTGGGCACGCGAGGCAAGCCTTTCGAAACTACTAACTGTGAAGTAGTTCTAGAAAAGGCGCTCCTTAATCTAAAGACAGCAATTGAAGAGAACCATGCTGTAGTCAAACATGACGTACTGCCTGCAGTGATGGCTGATTCATCGCAGCTTGTACAACTATTTCAGAATCTGGTCGGCAATGCCATCAAATTCCATAGCGATGAGCTGCCGGAGGTGCATATCGGGGCAGAACGTAATGGAACTGAATGGATTTTCTCAATTCGCGACAATGGCATTGGCATAGACCCCAAATATTTCGAGCGTATCTTCGTGATATTCCAGCGCCTGCATGCTAGGGCTGAATATCCCGGCACGGGCATCGGTTTGTCTATCTGCAAAAAGATTGTGGAGCGCCACAAGGGACGGATCTGGGTCGAATCACAACCCGGCGAAGGTTCGATATTTCATTTCACAATACCAATGAGAGCAGAGGAGAAAACATGATTACTTCAGTGTCTAACGGGGTAGTTGAGATTTTGCTGGTCGAGGATAACCCGGGTGATGTGCGGCTGACTTTGGAAGCCTTTCGGGAAGCCAAGGTCTGTAACACATTGCATACGGTATCCGATGGCGTGGAAGCTATGGCATTTCTGAGAAAAGAAGGCAAGTATGAAAAGGTGCCTTCTCCTGACCTTATTCTGCTGGACCTGAATCTGCCCAGGAAAGACGGCCGTGAAGTCCTCGCCGAGCTGAAAGCAGAAGAAGCGCTGAAGCATATTCCAGTTGTGGTTCTGACAAGTTCACAGGCGGAACAAGATATTGCCAGAAGCTATGAGTTGCAAGCGAGCTGCTATGTTACCAAGCCGCTTGATTTAGACCAGTTCATCTCAGTGGTGAAGTCCATAGGTGATTTCTGGCTCGCTATCGTGAAACTGCCGCGGAGTGATTGAAATGGACAACGAAAAGACCACGGTTCTGCTTATTGAGGATAACCCCGGCGACGCACGGCTGATACAGGAGTATATCTCTGAATCTGGAAGCGATATATTCAGGCTGGAACACGTTGAACGGCTCTCGCTGGGACTGGAACGCCTTGCCAGAGGCGATATAGGGGTTATTCTCCTGGACCTCTCACTTCCTGACAGCCAGGGCCTTGAAGGCTTAAACAAGGTATTGGCTCAAGCCCCTGAGGTGCCGGTCGTAGTACTGAGTGGCATAAAGGATGAAGCAATTGCTATCAAAGCAGTGCACGAGGGCGCTCAGGATTATCTGGTGAAGGGGAGTATAGATGGCACTCTCTTGGTGCGTCTACTCCGTCATGCTATTGAGCGACATCATCTCCGTGTAGCTTTAGGAGAAAGCGAATCACGTTACCGTTTACTTGCTGACAATATTGCTGATATTGTCTGGGTCGCCGATGAAAAAGGATGCATAACCTATGTCAGCCCGTCTATCAAACGCCTGCTGGGCTACCAAGTCGAGGAGGCGGAAAAGCTCAGAATCAGGGATATTCTGACTACAGATTCCGCTGAACAGGCTCGCAGGTTAATTAAGAGTCAGATGGAAATAGGAATACAGCAATCACAAGATGCTGCTCTATCGCTGACGCTGGAACACGTGCGAAAAGACGGTTCCACTGTGTGGGCTGAGGTCATGTTGTCGTTCCTACTGGATAAAAAAGGAAAATTCGCCGGGATTATGGGAGCGACTCGGGATATTACCGCACGTAAGATAGCGGAGGAAGCGCTGAAAGAAAGTGAGACGCGGTTCCGTACAGTCTTCGAAGGTACGAGCATGGCAATAGCTCTGGTGGACAGAAGAGGAAAGCCTTTAGGTGTCAACTCTGCGTTCTCTCAGATGTTTGGTTACAGCTTCGAAGAATTCGTCAAACTGAACAATCTGAAATATCAGCATCCTGACGACGCCATGGTAGATGCAGGTCTTTACCTGGAATTGCTCAATGGAAGGCGCGACCATTACACAGCGGATAAGCGTTTCATTCGCAAGGATGGCGAGATATTGTGGGGACGGCAGAACCTGTCTGTGGTGAGGGACGCTGAGGGCAAGCCTGAATATTTCATTGCCATGATAGAGGATATCACAGAGCGCAAGAAGATGGAGGAAGAAGTTCGCCGCCTGTCTGACGCAGTCAAGATGTCTACCGATAGCATATTTATTGTGGATTTGGAAGGGAGAATTGTCGACGCGAACGAGGCAGCCCTGAAAATGTTCGGGGCAACCACTAAGCCTGATTTGATTGGCAAAGGCGTTAGGGAAATCATAGCCTCCGAAGACCTGGAGAAAGCGTTTGAAAATATTAAAAAGGTGCTGGAGGAGGGACAGGTCAAGCCCGTAGAATACCACATGGTAAGAAATGATGGGATCAGGATTCTCGCTGAAGTTGGCGCATCTGCTTTGATGGAAAAAAGTGGAGAGCCGACAGGGTTTGTAGCCGTCGCCCGCGATATCACAGAGCGCAAGAAGATGGAGGAGGAGTTAATCCGCCTCTCCGATGCAGTCAGAATGTCCACAGAGAGCATAGTAATCACTGATGTGGAAGGTAATATTGTAGATGTAAACGAAGCGACCTTGAAATTACAGGGCACGCAAAATAAAGATGACCTGGTGGGGCTTAAGCCCTTTGATACCATCGTCCCTGAGGACCAGGTAAGAGCATTCACGGATTTGGCAAACGTGCTGGAACAGGGATGTGCAAAAGAAGTTCAGTACCATGTGATGACAAGGGATAACAGGAGACTTCTTGTTGAGACCAATGCTTCGTTAATGAAGGATAGGAATGGAGTACCTATAGGTGTTGTGGCAGTAACTAGGGATATTACCGAACGCAATCGGATGGAAGAGGCTCTACGCCAGAGCGAGGAGCAGTTCCGTGCTCTCGTAGATAATGCCCTGGATGCTATCGTGGTCATTAATGGAGACGGGGTTATTACTTATGCAAGCCCTTCAAATGAACGAATGCTTGGGTACTCTCTGGAACAAACTATCGGAATGGATGGCTTCGGTTTTGCTCATCCTGAGGATATGCCTGGTGTTGTCAGCGCATTTACCAAGTTAATTGAAGAGCCTGATAAATCTGTAAGTGTGGGATTGCGCATTCGCCACAATGATGGCTCCTGGCGGATAGTTGAGGCTGTTGCGCAGAATCTGGTGGAAAAT
>DATKWL010000140.1:0-7535 GCA_035529555.1 Dehalococcoidia bacterium
ACGAAGGACTGCTGATACCATGTCTGGAAAAATCCTTCAAAGGGACTCCACCTGGAAAGCTCAACCTGCCCGTATATTCCCAGGATATCAAGGGCAGTCCTGTTCAAGCTTGACCATAGCTCGCCGGCAAAGATTTTCACCGCTGAGGCATCGAAATTAGCCATCTGATGTTTAATCTGCGCGTCTGCTATACGATAGGCGAGGGTACGGGCGGCCATCAGATCGCATGCTATCTGAGCAAGCCTGTCGCGTATAGCGGGGTTCTTTGCCAGTGGTTGCCCCTCTACTCTTGTCTCATTGCAGTAACCTATAAGCAGTTCTAACTGTTTGTGCATTGCCATAATTGAGTTGAGATTGGACCGCTCGAAAGCTGCCAGTGCCTGAGTCACCTGCCACCCGTCGCCTTCCTTACCTACCACATTCTTGGCAGGAACGTGAACATCGTCGAGGAAGACCTCGTTGTAGAGATGGCCTCTATTCATGTAGTGGAGAGGTCTCACGGTGACGCCCGGTGTCTTCATATCGAAGAGTATGAAGGTGAGACCTTTCTGCTTGCGATCAACATTGGTCTGAGTTCTCACAATGGCAAAAGCCCAGTGGCCGCGATGCGCTCCGGTGCTCCAGGTCTTCTGGCCATTTATCACATACTCATCGCCTTTTCTTACTGCTGTGGTAGTGAGTCCAGCCAAATCCGAGCCTGCATTGGGCTCGCTCCATAATTCGCACCACTGTCTTTCTCCGGAGCGTATCGAAGGGAGAAACTCTCTCTTTATTTCCTCGCTTGCTGCTTCCAGGAGCGTGGGAGCAAGCATATCTACGCCGAAGACATCCACCCCGGGCACATCGTAGTATCCCGTGGCTTCAGCCAGGAAGACCTTGTCCATGAGAGTTCCCTGTCCCCCGTACTCTTTGGGCCAACCCAGGCAGAGCCAACCCCTCTGGGCAAATTTCCTGGCACAATCCAGATGGTACTGCCAACCTTCTTCGGTGTCGTAGCGTCCTTCCAGCCCCGTGAAGCCGGTCGGTTTCCCTTTGGCTAATTCCTTGCAAACATCGAAGAACTCCTGACGGAGTTTTCCCTGTTCATCTGTGAGCTTGAAATCCATTTCACACCTCTATTGTTTGTCCAGCCCCAGTTCTTTTATTGCCCCTTCCTTCAAGACGAACTTCTGAATCTTACCCGTGGGGGTCATGGGGAATTCAGTTACGAACTTGACGTATTTGGGAGCCTTGTAGTTCGCCATTTTATCTCTGGCGAACTTTATAATTTCTTCTTCTGTGGCAGTTTGCCCTTCCTTCAGTTTCACGAACGCCATGGCTACTTCCTGCATTCTCCTGTCAGGTACACCGACCACAGAAACCATGCTTATCTTGGGATGGGTCATGAGGAAGTTCTCGATCTCCGCAGGATAAGCGTTCACGCCTCCCGTGATGAACATGTCCTTGAGCCTGCCGGTTATCTTGATATATCCCTTCTCATCTATAGTGCCGAGGTCTCCGGTGCGGAACCATCCGTCCTTGTTGAACGCATTCTTGGTCTCTTCGGGCAGTTTATAATATTCTTTCATAACATAGAAGCCCCTGCTGCATAGCTCTCCTTGAGTTCCCCGTGGTAGTTCTTTCCCTGTGTCGGGGTCCAGCACCTTAAGTTCGCAGTCAGGGAATATCAACTTACCGGCGGTATAGGCAATCACCTCAGGTGGGTCGCCGGGCTGAGTCATGGTACTAACACCCGTGTTCTCCGTAAGACCGTAGGCGTTTATCAGGTCTTTTATCCCCATCTTGGAGATGACAGCTCTAACCAGGTCAGGAGATACGTCAGCGCCACCGATGACGGATGCTTTGATTCCGAATTTACGCTTGGGGAAGTCGGGATGGTCGAGCATCATGATGTACATAGTAGGCGAGCCGGTAAATTTGGTGACCCTTTCTTCATCAATCAGCCTTAAGCCCTCGCCGGGGTCGAACTGCTCCATCGGCACGATGCAGGCGCCGTTGCACGCCCCCAGAAGCATACCGGTCATGTTACCCATATTGTGGCTGAAGGGAGAGACAACCAGGATACGGTCCTGGTCTTCCATCTGGAATCTGTTGCTGACCGCTTCCATAATGCGGCTGTACTGATAGTTTGTGGTCACCACGCCTTTGGGGAAGCCGGTGGTTCCCGAGGTGAAGGGGATAATATAGGTGTCTTCGGGTTTAACTGCCTCCTGAGCCTTCTTCACAGCTTCGCTGCTGGCGTAGTCCTTGCCCGATTCCACTACCTTGTTGTATTCGAGCATACCCGGATAGCTTTTGTCGCTGCGCATTATGACCCTTTTGAGTAAGGGCAGCTTCTTAGACTTGAGTTCCCCCGGCTGGCATTCCTTAAGCTCCGGCAAGAGATCATAAATCATGGGGATATAGTCTGTCTTGATGAAGAGGTCCATCACGAAGAGAGTGGTGGTGTCGGATTGCCTGCAAATATATTCCACCTCGTGAACTCTATATCGTGTATTCAAGGGGACCACAGGCGCGCCTATCTTGATGCAGGCGAAATGAACGTAGACCCATTCGGGTATGTTGCTCATCCAGATGGCGACCTTATCCCCTTTCTTTACGCCCATTTTCATCAGGGCGTTAGCCATCGAATTCACCTTGTCCATCAAGGTCTCATAATTTATGCGTTGTTTGCCCGATACTATTGCCTCGTTCTTCGGGTATTTCGAGGCAACTCTGTCTACTATTTCTGCCAGGGTATCACCCTTTTTTAGCTCCATTAAATTTCCCCCTAAGTAATTATTTGCTTCCTGTTAGTTGATAGAAATTACCATCTATCTCTTTTTGTATTTGAGCTATCTGGGCCTTTGTTAGTCTGGAAAATCTCCCCTGCTTTTTAATATATTCCTCGACCGGTTTTCTTTCCCTGGGCACATAATTGACGGTTGTTTTACCATTTTCGTATTCGTACAATACCACCGTTCCGGTTTCGACACCAAGGCGAGCAATTTCTATGCCTAGTTCTGGCTCATATTCCCATCCCGGAGGACACGGGCAAATTATATGGATGAAAGACGGTTTATTCAAACTTTTTGCCTTTCTTACTTTCCTGAGCAAATCCTCGGGAAAAGCTGATGATGCAGTAGCTATATAGATATCACCATGAGCAGCAACTATTTGCTCGATATTTTTCACTCTGCCCTGTCTTCCCCCCAGAGTTGTCTTGGTCTTCGCCATATAGGGGGTCGAGCCGCTTTTCTGCACGCCGGTATTCATATAAGCCTGATTATCATAGCATAGATAAATTATTCTATGTCCTCTTTCCAGTGCGGCAGAGAATGTCTGCAATCCGATATCGAAAATTGCCCCATCGCCTGCTACTAAGACTATATCAGCTTTGATACCCTTCCTCTTCATGGCGACTTCCATTCCACTGGCTGCGGCGCCAGCGTGGCTGTAAGTGAAGAAGTAGAAAGGTGCTTTCCAACCGGTCAACGGATAGAAAGTGCCCACAGCGGAAAGACAGCCAGCGTTGTTGACAATCACTACATTCTTGTCGAAGACGCTCAATACCTGTCTGATTGCTTGAAGACTTAAGCACCCTGCACATGAAGCGGTTCCCTTGCTCAGACAGCCTTCACCTTCTTTAATCAACTGCCTCTCTACCTTTTCCCCTTTTAACAACTTCTCCCAATTATCGGAACCGCTTATTGTCGCTGTACGTTCATCAAACCCTATCTTAAACCACTCTACAAACTCGTCGTCCCTCTTTGACCAGCTTGCAAACATCTCGTCGACGTCTGTGCCGCCGAAGTCTCTTCCGCTGATAATGTAATTGGATATAATCACATTTGATTTCCGCAGCGCTGCTTTTATCTCAAGACAGGATATCCCCAAAGTGTTTCCCGGTGTACATGCTCTATCAATTACTAATACCTTTTTGGCGTTGGATAGGTACTGTCTGACTTCCTCTTCAGGGAAGGGCCTGAATACCCTGAGCTTCAGCATACCTATCTTGATACCCTTCTGACGGTATTCATCAACCTTATCCCTCAAGACACTGACCATTGAGCCCATGCCCACTATAATGAACTCCGCGTCCTCAGTCTTATACGCTTCAACCAGGTCGTAACTTCTGCCAAACACCTTCGCGTATTCTTGGCAAACATCTTTTATGATCTGCTTCGCTTCTTGCATCGCCTGATATTGCTGCATCTTGAAGCTGGGATATTGCGCCATGACACCTGCCCCCTGACTCATGGGGTAATCCGGGTCAACGAACACGTGTTTTGGCTGATATTTGGGCAGTAATTTGTCCACTTTTTCCTGTTCAGGTACATCTACTAAATCAAAGCTATGGCTTACCCTATGTCCCTCTGTTACTACAAGAGAAGGCAGCAATACCCTCTCATCCTCACTAACCCTATATGCCATTATCAGGGAATCTATGATCTCTTGCCCGTTTTCACAATAGAACTGAAGGAAACTCGCGTCCCTTTCCGAGAGAGAATCGGAGTAGTCGCTCAGAAGCCCTTGAGGTATTCCTATCTCGCGGCTGGCGATAGCCAAGACCACAGGTAATGCCATTCCTGAAGCTGCCCATAGCATCTCGCGCATGAGAGCGAAGCCCTGGGAGCAAGTGCAGTTAAACGTCCTGCAACCGGCCGCTGAGGCCCCCACACAGATGCCCATTGCGCCTAGTTCGGACTCAGAGTTCACAATATCTGCGTCCAGCTCGCCATGTTCAACCATCTCCCAAAGCTCTTCCGAGGCTGGTGTGGCGGGGGTAATAGGATAAGCACTTATAACCTCTACCCTGGATAATTTAGCACCGTGAGCTATGCACTGATTTCCTGAAAGAAACATCTCCATGTTATATAGCCTCCTGCACCATTTGAATTACCCCTACGCAGCATTCATGGCTACAGATGCCACATCCCTTGCAGTAGTCATAGTCAAACTCGTATGTACCATCTTTTTTCGATACACAGATATCCGGACAGAAATAAAGGCAATTGTTACACTCCCTGCAGACGCCACACGAGAAACACCTCTTGGCTTCATCCAAGCCTTTCTCTGCAGGTATTCCGCGGTTAATCTCAGAGAAGTTCGAAATCCTTTTGGCAACTGATGATTCAGGCACCTTCACCGCTGCCTGTTGCGGGAAGTACGCAGTATTGATTTCTTCATATTTGGCAAGCTCTTTTGCCTGCTTCTCCTCAACCGGGGTGCCTTGCAGTGCATTCCCGATGAAGTGAGCTGCCCGCCTTCCTGAAGCTATGGCATCCACCACTCTGCCAGCGCCGGTAACGGCATCTCCGCCTCCGAAGACCTGAATCCCTTTAGCTTTACTACCCTTCTCAGTAAGTTTGGCATCTTTAGGCAGCAGAGAGAGGTCTGACGACTCGCCGATAGCTGTGATTACCGTATCAGCCTTCATCCTGAACGTGGAGCCCTTAATGGGGATAGGACTCTTTCTGCCGCTTGCATCCGGTGCTCCCAATTTCATTCTGACAAATTCCACCTCTTTAATCTTGCCACCCTGCGCTGTTATCTTTGTGGGGGCTGCCAGATAAACGATCTTGATTCCTTCTTTGCCAGCTGCCTCAATTTCCTCTTCTACTGCTGGCATCTCGTCTCTGGTTCTCCGATAAACAATGGTGGCTTTTGCGCCAAGTCGGATAGCCGACCTGGCAGCATCAATGGCGGTGTTGCCGCCGCCAACGACAATTACGTTCTTCCCAATCTTGGACTTACCATCTAAATTCAATTTTCTCAGGAACTCGGTGCCTGAAATCACCCCGTCCGATTTTTCGCCAGGGACGTCTAGCTTTCGACTAATATGGGCACCCGTGCCGACAAAGACGGCATCATACTCCTTGAGTTCGTTTATATCCTTAATCCTGGTGTTAATGTTGAAAGTAACGCCCAGAGCTTTGATGTCGGCAATCTCTTTGTCAAGCACTTTTCGAGGTAGCCTGTATTTAGGTATGCCGACCCTTAGCATGCCGCCAATCTCAGGCAGAGCCTCGAAGGCCGTTACCTGATAGCCTTCCTTGGCCAAGAAATAAGTGCAAGAGAGGCCTGCCGGTCCTGAGCCGACAATAGCTACTTTCTCTTTCTTTAGTGCTGACTTCGATTTCTCGGTTGCCTTCTGTTTGATAGCGTAATCAGCAACAAGTCTTTCCAGGGCATGAATAGACATCGCCTCGTCGTATTTGCCCCTGTTACATTCCTTCTCGCACGGATGAGGGCAGACCCTGCCGCAAACTCCAGGAAATGGGCTGGTTTCTTTGATTAGCCTCCAGGCGTCCAGCAGCTTCTCTTCCCGAATTAGCTTGATGAAACCCTGTATATTGTTACCGGCCGGACAAGCATTGTTACACGGTGGTAATTTCTCCTCATGTACTGGCCGGAAATATCTCCAGCTTCCCGTCTTATTGACGAGGGCTATGGTACCCGCAGCGTGGATTCCAGCGCCTCTAATGTACACCTTTGCCACGTTTCACCTCTTCATATCCAGCTTTGATGGCCTTTATATTAAGCTCTAATTTATCTTTGGAGAATCTGGCCAGGATGAGCCGGATGCCTTTCTCCAGAGAGTCTAAAGATACGAGACCGGTAGCTGCAGCAAATGCCCCGAGCATTACAGTATTGGTAATTGGGGTCTTTAGGAGGTCGACGGCAATACTGGTGGCATCAAGGTAAGTTGCTTCATGCTTCAACTCCAGTGCCTTGGGGGAATTGATAATAAGCTTACCATTGTCCTTCATACCCGTCTCTACGTTTACCGCTTTCATAAGCTGTGAATTCAGTACAATAACATAATCAGGAGCCAAGATCACACCGCGTTCTGCTATCGGCTTATCCCCTATCCTGCCGTAAGCTTCGACAGGTGCACCTCTTCTTTCCACCGTAGCCCCCATGCAGGATTGCCCATATTTACCATCATAAGTGGCAGAAGCGCACAGAATATGGGCAAATGTAACTGCCCCCTGCCCACCCCTGCCGTGAACCCTTATTTGTATCATACTTCAGAACCTCCGCAAATTATACCTTTTCTATTTCTATGTCGACTAATTTACAACCCAAAGAGGCTTTTCACCCTTAACAACACGTACAATGTTCCCGAGAGAGTTTACATAGAAGTTGCGGTACAGGTCTTCGGCGGTTACACCGCCGATATGAGGGGTAAGAACAACATTGTCCAGCTTCTGCAGCTTGCTCCAATATTCTTTGCCAGGCGGGTCGCCGTGGTCTCCATAGACATCTATTGCAGCCCCTCGAATCTTCTTTTGTGCCAGTATATCAGCGAGTGCTAATTCGTCCGCAATAGCCCCTCTGGAGGTATTGATAAAATACGCTGTCGGCTTCATCATCTCCAACTCTTTTTTGCCGATAATGCCTCTGGTCTCAGGAGTGAGCAGGGCGTTCACGCTGACATAGTCGGAGGTCTTCATCAACTCTTCGAGGGTAACATTTTTGACCGGGAACTCAAGGTCGCTGGTATCTTTACGATACGGGTCATAATACTGTATCTTCATACCAAACCCATG
>DATKWL010000141.1:0-4511 GCA_035529555.1 Dehalococcoidia bacterium
GAGGCGAGCCGACTTTGCGCCGCCGCTATCTGGATATCACTATTTCACAGATTGACCACCAGTATTTGCGCAGCCTGCAGCGGTACCAGCGAGTCCTCTGGCAGCGCAATCAGCTCCTACGCGCCATAGCGGAAAACAAGTCAAGCCCCGATGAGCTTGCCTTCTGGGATAAAGAACTGGTACAGAAAGGCTCATATATTACAGTACAGAGAGAGCACACGGTAGCTGCGCTCGACCGCCTGGCTCAGACCATACACAATGAACTCAGTGGCGGACAGGGCAAACTGAGCCTTGTGTATTTCAGTAGCATTGATAAAGAAAAAGGAAAAGAGGATTCACAGATTCAGGAAACCGCCGAAAAGTTCGTTCAGTCCCTCAATGCAGTACGAGATAAGGAGATTGCCCAGGGCGTATCCCTGATAGGGCCTCACCGCGATGACCTTCGCTTCCTGGTAAACGAAATAGACGCAGGGGTTTACGGCTCCCGAGGACAGCAGAGAACAGTTGCCCTGGCGCTGAAGCTCGCTGAAGCAAAGTTCATGCAGAACAAGACCGGGGAACAGCCCGTGCTTCTACTGGACGATGTGCTCTCCGAACTCGACGTTAAACGACGTCATCACCTGCTCGACGCCGCTGCCACACATGAGCAGGTTATTATCACCACAACCGACCTCGACCGCTTTGAGCCCGAATTCCTGAAACAAGCTATGCTGTTCAAAGTGTCGCAGGGATACATCGAGCCTTCGTAAATGCTTTGAAGATTCGAGGGTATTCGCCGGTGCCTCAAAACCACCATGTTTCTGAAGTCCGGAACATGGGAAATGCAAGAATCTGCTAACGCTGCAGAATTAGGCGTCAATATTGATTTCGGTTATGGATGCGAGTGGTGAGAAGTCACATAAAGCATTGATGCCGAGACTGAATAGTCTATTCTTATGATATTGTTTTCCCCATCCCTCTTCTGCCTCTGAATGCCGAGTAAAGCAGAAAAGCGCCCGATATACCCAGTGCTATCGATATCGCCCCCACAGCAATAGCAATCCCTTGAGCCATATCTTCGAAACCAAACATTGTATAGGCCCAGACTGCCAATACGAGCCCCTGAACACAAGCGCCCAAGAATATCAATCCAAAGACAAAGGCTATAATGCGAATAAACTTGTTCTTCACTGACAGGCTCAACTGCTTGTCTCTTTTGTTCTAGATACTCTGCTTGTTGACATGTCCAAGCACCTGTGTGTTGTTGGCCATATTCTAATACTGCATATTTCATTACGCAACAAGTCAGCTCCAACGACTATCTCTTGGGGGTTTATTCCGGTGATAACATCAGGAGTATCATTCAGCAGCACTTATCGAAAGACATAACGCGAATAGGCGCGTCCAGTTCTACAGATTTCTTTCTTAATATTTCTTGACGTTCAAGTATAAAATGCGTAGGGGCACGGCATGCCGTGCCCCTACGCATTTTTTTATTCAATCAGGATTTTTAAGCCTTGCTTTTGCTAGTAAATTTTAGAACCTCGGCGAAGTTGTTAATCTTCCCCTGGTTGTTGGTCTCAAAGAAGCCATCGTAAGTGAGGCTTATCCAGGGCTTGCCGTATCTTGCGCTGAACTTCTCCGACATGGCTGCTACAATCCCGCCGGGCATACACCCGTGCGGCATGACTGAAATAACGCCAGCAAATCTGGGGTTTTCAATCCACTCAATACCTGCGCCTATGCTGAGAACCGCCTCGCTGCCGCACTTCGGAGAAAGATACTGCTTCGAGTAATGGAGCAATTCCTTCGTCGTAGGCTCCTCTTCCTCTATCATCTCCGTGAAATTGCAGATTACCGAGCGTTCATCTTTTCCCATCAGGTATTTTCTTATATTGCCGGTAATAATCCTCTTCAGGTCTCTGTCCCTGACTCCATCCTCGATATTTCTATATGTAATGTATTTGAGCCACTCGCCAATGGGAGAAACCATGACCTCCAAACCCGCCTTCTCGCATTCCTTGACCAGATTGCTGTTGCTGAATTTATTGGAACGCAAAAATATCTCGCCGTTAATCCCTACTAACGGCTTTCGCGGCATATCCGAGTCAATCAGAGACTTGAATTTCGCAGTGGCATCCCTGAGCACATCATCCAGAGGTTCTTTCCGGCTCATAAAATCAGCAATCCTCGATAAATATTCATCGAACAGCTTTTCCGCTGCACCGCTGGTTTTCTCATAGGGTCGAGCGCGCCACAGCAGCTTCTCCAGGTAGTCCACAGCAACAATGCCTCGCAGCGCCAGCCGCTCGAAACCAGAGCCGAGGTTCAAGTCGTGATAGCCATTGTTCGAAACAGTGGTTCGTATCGGGAAATCGAAGCCCAGCTCGCGGAGTATCCTGACCTGCTCTATGGCATACTTGCCGAAGCGGCATGGTCCGAACGCGCTTGCCAGAAAACCTTCCGCATCCTTGGGGTTAATTCCATACCGCTCGTTCTCATAGAAAAACTTCATGAAATCGCCCAGGGTTACCCTGTACGGCAGGCATTCTTTCCCTGAAGTCACCTTGTTGCTGTAAAGAAGATTTTTTTCCTCCTGCGCTGGTAGCACAACCGCGTTGACGCCATAGGCTCGCATTGCTGCAGCCAGCGCCACAGCACCCTCGCACATCCTTGGTACGAGAATAACCCTGTTGGGATTGACTTTTGAGTAGGCGAACCTGCGTATATCTCTGTCACCTGTTAAGACCTCTACAGCCTTTCTGGAGCTGGCAAACCCCTTTATAGTATCCACAAAAGCCTCGAGCCTGGTTACAATACCCGCTTCAGCAGCATGTTCGTCAATCTCCAACTGACCGAGCGGTTTGCTGCCCATAATGTCCTCGACGATATTAAGAACAAATGAGTTGGGCCCACAGCCAAAATTAGTCAGCACCAGCCCGAATAACTTGGGCTCTTTTGCCACTAGGTGAGCTCCGGCTATGTGTCTGGCTTCACTGAACCAGTACGGGCGGTCTGTATATTCTCTAACATTTACGGAATCAAGCGGCAAAAATTCAAGAGGTATGGGCATCACGCCAAGCTGAGCGAGTTTTTCGGCTATTCCCATGTTTGCACCTGAGTCCTGGGACATATAAGACCGGGCGAAAATGACCACACCCAACTGACCGCTTTCCTTCAGTCGAGCTGTTATCCTTCTACCCAGTTCAGCCTGCGCCTCCTCGAACTCCCGCTTCGCCGCAAGGCCGGCAAGTGCGGCTTTTCTACCCTGTTCTCTGCTGAACCCCATTTGAACAGCAACATTTGTGAAGTTCTTTATTACATCGTCATTGCCACAACTGAAGTCAATTATGGGTATGAGCAGCTTCTTACCCAGGCCAAGAGACTCCCGTATTATGAACGGCGAAGCCTGCACCAGAGGACAGGAGTACTTCTGGTTCTCATCACCCTCTTTAACGCCCATGCGAATGGCACAGGGATAGAGTATATAGTCCACATTGCCCAGGCTCGCTGCGTGACCATGCAGCAGTTTGACCGGAAAACAACTGTCGGTGTAGCTCAACTCGACAGAATGTTCCATTATTTGATTGTTGGTCTTACTGGAAAGCACAACCTTGGCGCCCAGAGCATTCAGGAATCCTATCAACATCGGCGCATAGTCATGTACTATGAGAGCTCTGGGAATTCCCACCGTAGGTCCTGTCCTCTCGCCCTTCTTCGATTCCTCCAGCCCTTTAAACAGTAGCCTCTCGCGCTCGTCGAAAGCAGTCTCCACCCTCTCGTGGCTGATGGTGCTGTCGAAGAGGTCACACCTGCTCCCATAAAAAGTGGGTTTCTCCCCGGGTATCTCCATGCGGCTGATGGTGCAGTTGTTATCGCATCGCTTACAGGTGAAGGTAGAAAGGGTGTAATTGCTGTCAACGACCTTCTGGAACCCCTTGAATCTGGAATCCCTCCCGTTCATATCCTCTTTGGCCAGAAGTGCAGCGCCGATTGCTCCACTGACCTCCTTATGTTCAGGAACAAGCGTGGTCTTACCTTTCAATGCAATCTTAAAGGCGGAGACGACAGCTTCGTTATAGAATACAGCCCCCGTTAAAATTACCTTATCGCCCAGTTTCCTGGTTCCCAGAACCTTGGAAAGATAATTCGCCGCAATCGAATTAGCCAGACTGGCTGTTATTACCTCAATCGACACGCCTTCTTGCTGGGCTGAGGCAACTGCCTGTCCCATAAAAGCCGCACATCTTGAACCTAGGTCGATTGTATGAGGCGCCTTAAAAGCGATATTAGCGAACTCGCTATTCTGAACCGAAATCCCGAGCTGCTCAGCCAACTCATCTATGAAGCTGCCTGTGCCAGCAGCACAGGCTTTATTCATCTGATAGTCAACAACTACTCCGTTGCGCTTGATGACAAGCTTGGAATCCTGACCGCCTATTTCAATTATATCTGCATCTGGTTCTATCTCAGCAGCAGCCCTGGTCTGCGCCGTAATCTCGTTTTTTATCATATCGGCGCCAATAAAGCTA
>DATKWL010000142.1:0-4664 GCA_035529555.1 Dehalococcoidia bacterium
AGGCGGCTTCTCTTTGTTGCTCGAAGGAAGATAACTCAAGAGCTTGCGGCACTGTTGCAGACAGTCATCATCGTCCTTGGCCAGAAAATCACAGCAACCCGTCTTGCGGAAATGTCCCGAGGCATCGCCTATCTCCTCGGCAGTCTTGCCCTCAGGAGGTGGCCCAATATGCATATAGCTGTTCTTCCTGACCATAAACACGAAATCTGCCATCGAAGCGGAGATTGCCATTTCGCCGACGCACGGCCCCATTATCAGTGAAATCTGAGGGATAACGCCCGATGCCATGGTCTGAAAATAGACCAAGGATTCAGGCGAGTAAAAACGATAATACTGAATGGCATCCTCGATTCTCGCGCCCTCGGAATCAATTATACCGACAATGGGAATGCGGGCATGTATGGCCTTCTCCATAGCCCCACTTATCTTGCGGGCATGGATATTGGCCAGAGTACCTCCGAATACAGTGGCATCCTGCGACCAGATGTAAATGGGGCGGCCGTTGACAAGTCCATAACCCACAGCCACTCCATCTGCCGGGCCTTCCTTCTTATCGATATCAAAGGCTGTTGCCATAGGCGTACCCCAGAGGTCGAGTTCCTGAAAAGTGCCCGGGTCGAGAAGTTTCTCAATCCTCTCCCTTGCGGTAAGCTTACCTTTCTTGTGTTGCTTCTCCACCTCCTCGGCACCACCTCCCTGCCTCAGTCTCTCTCTGAACTCACCAAGCTCAGAGAGCTTCTGTTTCATCAAATCAGAATCCGTTGTCATGAGCCCTCCTTGAAATAGACCGATGCGCTAGATTTTAGACTTTATTGAAGCCATCGTCAACTCTGCGAAGCTGTGGTATGCCTTTCGCCAATTCCTATGCTATGACTTTCAGGAGTATTGACAAAAGACCTGCTACTGGGTAGGATTTCCCCATCTGGTTTAACAATAATCCTTTGCGACCAGCTCTTCACTTTGTATTGCTCCACTCTCTTCATGGGACGGAGCCAGTTTGCGAGCCAAGGCATTAAGCCTTAAACTACAGCTGGTCTCGTATCGAATAAGTATCGAATTAGTTTAATACTAAACTAGTGACTTTTTTCTGCCTACCTTTGGATCTCCTTCTGAAATTTATATTTTTCAGTAAAACAGGGGGCTGGTAATGAAGGCATCGAAGTCAACAGGGCAAAAAGGTCGTATGGCGGATTGGAAGGAGTATTACAAAAGGCGGACAGTCTCGCCAGAAGAAGCTGCCAAATCAGTAAAATCCGGCGACAGAGTAGTCATGCCCTTTGCGCATTCTACACAGGTACCGCTCGCCCTGGGACAGCGCAAGGATGAATTGAAGGATGTATATCTTGAGATAAATGCGCCCTGGCTCGACCCTTGCTGGCTCCAGCCTGGATGCGAAGAGAACTTCTTCGTCGGGGCTATCAACTTCCTCGGCCCTGTAGGACGCCCCTCTCACGATGCCAAAGTGTGTTCCTTCGTCCCCTGCCTTATGTCAATGAGGCCCAAGCTGTGCGATGAGGAAAGGCTACGCAGTCGCGCAGCAATCGATGTGTTCATTACCAATGTGTCCCCGCCGGACAAACATGGATTTTGTAGCTTCGGGCCCCACTTGTGGAACAAGAAGAGCTACGCCAGTAGAGCCAGCATAGTCATCGCCGAAGTGGACGCAAATATGGTGTATCCCTACCGGGGCGATAACTTCATACATGTAACTGATATAGACTACCTCGTGGAAGCTCCCACAAATCGCGTAACCGATAACGAAATCGTCGACCTTGTCAAAAAAACAATCGAAGATAAGACAAAGCAGCAGGAGTGGACACAAGCCCTACTTATGGGGAATAAACATGAGCCGGAATACATAGGGCGTGCCGTCAGCATGATAGCCCCGATGCTGAATATAATATCGCCCGACTTCTTTATCGGGCTTATCGGCCTGGAAGAACCCTATCCTGAGGCTATAACCATAGCCGGATATGTGAAAGAGCTGATAAAGGATGGCGATACCATCGAGATTGGTGCCGGCAGACCCAGCACATGGTTGCCCAGAGTTGGTTTGTTCGACGATTTTGAAGACCTGGGGATTCACTCAGAGATGTCAGCCTGGGGACAACATGAACTGATAAAGGCGGGTGTATTCAACGGGAAACGCAAGACGCTTCATCCGGGCAAGGCAATTTTTACGGCATTGGACGGCGCTGGCTGGGAGGGCTACCAGTGGATGAGCGATAATCCTCTGGTTGAGATGTATGACTGCGAGCACGTACACAACCCTACTGTAATCGCTCAAAATGATAACATGGTTGCTATAAACAGCGTGCTTCAGGTCGACCTCACAGGACAGATAACCTGCGAGACACAGTTCGGGCCCAGGATGATTAACGGTCCCGGCGGACAGCTTGACTTCCATCTGGGTGCTTTCATGGCAAAGGGCGGGCGTGCCATCAGCGTGATGCGTTCTCTCGCCTTCGGCGGCAGTTCCACCATTGTACCTCAGATGCCCGAGGGTTCGCTGGTCACTATACCGCGCCAATTCGCTGATTATGTGGTTACGGAGTACGGTATAGCCAGTCTGGCAGGTAAGAGCCATCGCGAGAGGGCCGAGGAGCTTATCGCTATCGCTCATCCCGATTTCCGTGCTGAATTAAAGAAAGAGGCACGCAAATTGTTCTGGCCATAGCGGTTGACAGGACTTCAGACACAGTGATAAGTTTGGTGTAGATACTGTGGCAAGTGGAAAATCCTGGTGCAGGGACTACTAAGGAATGTGCCATCTAGAAAAGGTCAGGTGAGTAGTGGCAAAGATAGGCTTGAGAGGGCTGACCAGAGCCCACGAGTTATATGAACATCGGGAGGTCAGGGCAAAAGAACTGGCGAAAAAGGGCAAGAAGATAATTGGATATTTCTGCTCTTATACACCGGTGGAACTGTTTACAGCCTTGGACATTGTGCCCTACCGCATCCAGGGCAAGGTAGGACAACCTGCAGAGAAAGCCGGACAATATCTCGAAAGCATAGTCTGCCCCTACGTACGCAGTTGCTTCGACCTCGCGTTGAGCGGTGAATTCGACTTTCTCTCCGGCGTCATTATCCCCCACACGTGCGATGCCATGCACCGCCTGTATGACATCTGGAAGTACCACCTCAAGCCCCCCTATAGCTATCAACTGTACGTCCCTCATATGACTCACCAGGCTTCTTACGAATTCTTTCGAAAGGAAATAGAGAGTCTTAAGACAGGCCTGGAGCAATTCGTCGGGCGTTCAGCATCTGAGAAAGACCTAATAAAAGCTATTAACCTCCACAACCGCAGCCGTGCTCTTCTCAGAGAGCTTTACGAGCTGAGGAAACCAGAGCCGCCGCTTATCTCCGGCACTGAGGTTATGTGGGTGCTGGTGGCGGGGATGACCATACCTATTCAGGAATTCAACGAGCTTTTGGAGGGCGTCATCGCGGAGGTGCGCAGCCGAAAGCCGAGTGCCGAAAATAAGCCAAGGCTCCTTATTTCCGGCAGCGAGGTAGACGATAATACCTTGATACACCTGGTGGAGGAATCCGGAGCCAGCGTGGTGATGGATGACCTGTGCACCGGCAGCCGATTCTTCTGGCACGATGCTGATACTTCTAAAGGAGTAATGCAGGGGCTAGCTGAACGCTACCTGAATATCACCTGCCCGCGCACCTACCGGCCTGGCAAGGCGGCTCAGCGATTCAGCTACCTGGGCGATTTCATCCGCGAGTGGAAAGCACAGGGGGTTATACTCTACACCATACGTTTCTGTGACACTTATCAGTTGGACGCCCCCGAGATGAAGGACTATATACAAAGCTTAGGCCTGCCCGTGCTCTTCCTTGAGGATACCTATGTAACGTCTCCTACAGGGCAATGGAAGACCAGGGTCGAAGCTTTCCTGGAAACGATCGAGGCACGAAGGGAGTAAAGCCATGGCAGAAGAGACCAAAACCGAGCCCAAGCAGAAAACAAGCTCT
The DNA here is from genome assembly GCA_035529555.1 of Dehalococcoidia bacterium. Lineage (GTDB taxonomy): Bacteria > Chloroflexota > Dehalococcoidia > SZUA-161 > SZUA-161 > VGNW01. The sequence continues at coordinate 3,988 of DATKWL010000142.1, forward strand.
GCCAAATCAACTGAGTCGGCAGGTAAAATACGCCTCATAGTTAAGCGCATGTATAAAAAGGCGCAGCAGGCCAAAGAGCAGAACCTCAAAGTAGCCTACTGCATGGTCATGTGTAACTATGAGGAAATCCTTGAGGCTCTGGATATTGTGCAGGTCTATACCGAGAACTACGCCGGCCTCTGCGCTGTCAAAAGGGAAGCCGAGCAGTATATGAAGAAGGCGCAGGCCGAGGGGTATTCCGATGTCCTCTGTGGCTACGCTCAGGTAGGTATAGGCTTCGACGCCTGGCGACACGAACTGGGGGGAGCCATGCCGCCGGATGCCCCTGACGGGGGTATGCCGGAACCGGATGTGCTCCTCGGGTGCAGTATGGGCTGCGACCCCCGCTGGAAATGGTATCAAGCACTGGGACGCTACAAGAACACTCCTATCTACAACATGGAAGTCCTCATGCCTCCCAGCGATGCCGATTTCGACGCGATCAAGGATTACTACGTTCGCTACATGGCTGAGGAACTCAGGGGGCTAATCGCATTCCTGGAAAAACAAACGGGCAAAAAGATGGACTACGACCGCCTGACGGCAATTGTAAAGCAGGTAGAGGAAACTCGACAGTGGTGGCGCAAGGCCTATGACCTGAGAAAGGCCATCCCCTGCCCGATGTCGACCCAGGACCA
>DATKWL010000143.1:0-5473 GCA_035529555.1 Dehalococcoidia bacterium
AAGCAGGAAGCGCTGGAAATCCTGTGCGGCGAGGTGGAGGAGAGGGTCAACCAGGGCAAAGGGGTAGTGGAGAAAGGAGCCCCTGGGGTCTTCTGCACAGCTACGATAAGCGTGGACCCGACCATAACACGCATGATAGAACAGTCTGGCCTGGCTATTCGCATTCAGATACCTTTCTGGCTCAGCCCGTGGGTAATGGCTAGGCATCCGTACAGGGAGTGGGCGGACATGATAGGCGTAGGTCCCTGCCTGGATATACCTCACTCCGGCGAAGCACATGTCGCTATCAACATGGCGAACTGCAAGGCTTTCAACGTGGATGGGGCCATTGATTTCTACCCCTACTCCTGCCGCGAGTGGGTTCCCACAGTCATGATAACCAAGAGGACTATAGAAAAAGAGATGGGCATACCGGTGCTGGTGCTTGAGGGCGACTGCTATGACACCCGCAACTACAGCGCCGGCCAGCTAAGGACAAGAGTCGAAACCTTTGCCGAGCTGCTGAGGGCAGCCAAAGCCGCCAAGGCGGAATGAGGAAAATGCCAAGCGTTGTAACGGCTGGAGTCGACGTTGGAGCAGCCACTGCCAAAACAGTCATTGTGGCAGATGGCAAGATTCTGTCTTACTTCGTTATACCCACAGGCGACAGCGTTGCTCGGGCAGCAGAAAAGGTAACCAAAACAGCTCTGGAGCAAGCTGGTATCTCCAAGACTGACCTCAGCTTTGTCATCTCCACAGGCTACGGACGAAACGGCGTCGCCTTTGCCAACAAAGCGGTAACTGAAATTATCTGCCACGCTAAGGGAGTGAACTTTCTAATTCCAGCGGCGAGAACGGTCATCGACATAGGCGGTCAGGATAGCAAAGTCATCGGAGTTCGTGAAGATGGCACCGTCAGAGATTTCGTCATGAACGATAAATGCGCTGCCGGTACGGGTAGATTCCTGGAGGTTATGGCAGGGGTTCTGGGACTCGATATCGAGGAAATGGGGCCGATATCCCTGACCAGTAAGGAGCCCTGCTCTATAAGCAGCACCTGCACCATATTTGCCGAAACCGAAATGGTCTCGCTGCGCGCCGATGGGAGAACCCGCGAGGACATAGTTGCCGGGATTCATCGGGCTGTAGCTTCAAGAGTGGCGATTATGGGTAAAACGGTCGGCTACAAGGAGCAGGTAGTATTCACCGGAGGCGTCGCCAAGAATCTGGGTGTTAAGGGTGCTCTCGAAGCTGGTATCGGGCTTCCCATACTGATTCCCGAAGAGCCTCAAATCGTGGGAGCGCTGGGAGCTGCCCTTCTCGCCAGACGCGAGTTGCGCTGATACAATACGCTTACCACAACCCCTTTTCTTCGACCCCGTTTTTGGTCTGAGGAGGCATGAAATGGAAGGATGGTCCGAAGAAGAATTCAAGAATAAAAATCTAATGGCACCATGTGGCTTGTATTGCGGTACCTGCGGCATTTACATCGCTACCAGAGATAAAAATGAAAAATTCAGGTCGATTATGGCGAACCTCTATGGAACAAAGCCCGAAGAAACTGAGTGCCTGGGCTGCATGCAACCAGACACATCGGCAAAAATCTACAACTGGTGCAAGATATGCACGATAAGGAACTGCGTTAAGTCTAAGGGTTACTACTCCTGCCATCAATGCGACCAATGGCCCTGCAGCATGATAAATAATTTCGGCTTTACCACCGGCGTGCGAGTGATGAAGCGGACGATTCCCATCTGGCGGGCAAAAGTGGCTGAGTACGGCGACGCCAAGGGTAGCGAGAAGTGGGCAAGGGCTGAATGCGAACGCTATCACTGCTCGTCGTGCGGCGAGCCGCTTTTCAGGGGCGCACAACGTTGCAGAGCCTGCAAAAAAACCGTGGCGGATGAACTCGACGGGTCTCCATAAGAAGAAGCATTACGGCGGACAACAGGCGCAGGTGGACATGAAGAGCTTCGTGCTCAGGTAACGGTCGCCGCGGTCCGGCAGTAGCACTACAACAGTCCCCGATTTCATACCTTTGGCGTATTTCAATGCCCCTGCCACGGCCGCCCCGCTCGACATGCCGACAAACAAGCCCTCTTTAGTAGCAAGGTGTCGCGTGGTATCGAATGCCTCATCATCTGTTACGGTAAGCTCTTCGTCCAGAGCAGATGCCTTGAAGATACGGGGCACTATGGACTCATGCAGATTCTTCAACCCCTGGATGGTATGCTCTTTCGTAGGTTCAACTCCGATAATTTTCACCGACGGTTTATGCTCTTTGAAATACCTTGAGACCCCCATCAGCGTTCCTGTTGTTCCCATCCCCGCCACGAACACATCCACCTCGCCGCTGGTCTGCTTTAATATCTCCGGCCCCGTTGTCTCGTAATGGGCGAGGACATTGCTCTCGTTGTCAAACTGATTGGGCATGAAGTACTTGCCGGGATTCTCCTCGAGGATTTTATGCGCCCTTATTATAGCGCCGTCGGTAGAACGGTTGCCCTCGGTTAGCTCAATCTCAGCGCCGAAGGCTTCTATGGTGCGCCGCCTTTCCATACTGACACACTCGGGCATAGTGAGCTTTACCTTGTAGCCCAAGGCAGCGCCTATCATGCACAAGGCTATTCCCGTGTTGCCCGATGTGGGCTCTAGAATAGTCTTGCCTTTGGTCAGTTTACCCGACTCGATGGCTTTCCTCACCATGTAAAGAGCGGCGCGGTCCTTGACCGAGCCGCCGGGATTGCTGCCTTCAAGCTTGGCCATGAACCTGACCCTATTATTCGAGTTCAGGTTCTTCAGCTCTACAAGTGGCGTATTGCCTATGGAATCAATTACACTCATTTATACTTCCTGCAACCTCGTATTCATTGTACCATTTTACGCTGGAATATGCCATAAAAACAATGCTGTTCTACCTTAATAACCTGCCCAGGTTGCCATCTTTGCTCAGGATTTGTTCGGCATCTCGGATTATGGTATCTATCAACTCCTTAACGCTCATAACCCTGTCGATGACTCCGACAGCCAGCGAGCCGCCCGCTATCCTCAAAGCCATCTCGATATTGAAATCAGTCTCCCAGTCCACTTCCTTACTGGCAGGAGTCTGACCCAGGGCAACCTGCTCCAGTCGCTGCAGCCAGTGGTCCCGGGAGATGCTGCCTTTCTCGCCCATTATCTTGTCGTATTCCTCAGCCTTGGGCGGCATCAGGCATCGCTCCCGGAACTCGGCGTCCCAGGGCTGTGCATCGATGAGCTTCTGTTTGTATCGCTCTGAAACAGGACACTCTTTCGTAGCCAGGAAGCGTGTCCCCATATAGATTCCCTCAGCTCCCATTGCCAGCGCCGCCAGCAAGCCGCGTGCGTCGCCGATTCCTCCGGCAGCAATTATTGGCACTTTCATCAACCTGGCTGCGGTGGTGATACTGGTGAGCGTGGGAAGCTGCGAGATATTCTTGAACGCTGTGCCCTCCAGCCCCACTATAACCACAGCATCGGCTCCATGTCGCTCTGCAGCCACGGCGTGCTTGACCGTGACCACTTTATGCACCCACTTGAGACCGGCCTCTTTTATACGCCTGCCGTGTTCTTCAGCACGGTATGCGGCAGTGAATATCGCGGGAACTCTCTCCTCAATAGCCACTTCTCTCATTTCGTCGAGGCTAGGACAGAGACCGATCGACAGATTCACCCCGAAGGGCTTGTCAGTGATAGAGCGCGCCTTTCTGATATCTTCCCGCAATCCTTCCGGTGTACGTAACGCGCTGGCTGTGATTATGCCGAATCCGCCGGCTGCCGAAACGGGTGCAGTCAGGGTCGAATTTCCAAACCCGCCGAAAGCCCCCTGGATAATAGGATACTTGCACCCCAAAAGCTCGGTAACCCTGGTATCCCAGTTCATAGGTTCACCTCATAGTGATTATCTTAAGAATTAAATGTAATTGTACCACTTCTTGCGAATAGACTTCCAATAACCTATTCGAGATTGTTTAGCAATTAGGGAGTCCAGAGTGGCGAAGCCCCTTTGGCAGGGGTCTGGGGTCGACCCCCTAATTATCCACTCCCCCAAGACTGGGGGAGTCAGAGGGGATTGAGAAATATTTAGTATCAACTTTATTCTCTATATATCTTGACATCATTCACAAATGGCATATAATAGATACAAAGAACTTTGCATAACAAAGTATATTCTAAGAGGTTACGGGGAGGCGCATCATGTCGCAGAACATTGATTTGAAACAGATTGAACGCAAAGCATACACCTCCTATTTTCAGGATGGCTTCTGGGATATATTTATGGGCCTCCTCATGCTGGGTATGGGAATAAATATCGCTTTCGAAAGCACAATTTGGTATGGTGTAGTGCTGGCAATTGCTGTGCTGATAGTAACAGTTGGCAGAAAGCTAATAACCGAGCCGCGCATCGGCCGCGTCAAATTCGGCCCGGCGCGAAAAGTCAAACAATGGGCAATCATAGTCGTACTTACGATTTCGTTCTTATTCGGAATCGGCATGTTTGTTGCCAGTTATTACGGAGCCGATATACCGCGTGAGCTGATGGCCACTATTGCTGGCGTATGGTTCTGTATCGTGTTCAGCCTGATGGCCTACTTCATGGATTTCAGCCGACTGTTTGTTTATGGATTGTTGCTTTCGGCATCCTTCGCCATCGCTATAGCCTACAGCGATACTATCACAATTATCGTATTCTTCGCCTCAGCGGCGATAGCTCTACCCATCGGCCTGGTAATGCTCACGCGCTTCCTGCGTCGTTACCCCAGACTGCCCAAGGAGAATATCGATGCCGGCTCCTGAAGCAAAAGGCGAGGCTCTTCAGCCTTTGGTCGAAATCGACCGCATCGTTCATGAGCCTACCCGACTCATGATTCTGGCGCATCTTTATGTCGTGGAAAGCGCCGACTTTGTGTTTCTGCTGCGCCAGACAGGGCTGACCTGGGGCAATCTATCGTCCCACCTGAGCAAGCTGGAATCAGCGGGCTATGTTGACATTGTGAAGGAGTTCAAAGGTAAGAAACCCCATACCATGCTCAGGCTCACTGGGAAAGGACGCTCTGCTTTCCAGCAGTACCGACAGAGCATGAAGCAAGTTCTCGACGGCCTGCCGAGTTAAGTGTTAAGTGACCGTAATCAGAAGATTTCAAAGCCTGTAATGACTTGGATTTATGCAAACTGCTAAATTCTATAGTGCTAGCCTTTCGTCCACAATAAAGGCGACGATACTGCCCCTGTCCATAAATTTCTCCTCGTCATCGGCAATAACCTTGTAGGACTCCGAAGCCGAGAACTCAGCAGCAGCCTGGCAATCCCCCATTGTCTCAAACCAGACCTCGGTGATGCAGTCGAACCACGGCTCCTCAGAGCCCTCAGGCTTGCTGACATAGTTTCGCATGTACTTCTTAAACGGGAAGTGCTTCATAGCCAGAGGCACATGAACCTCTTCATAATGCCTGGCGAACTCCTCCAACGTTATCCC
>DATKWL010000144.1:0-5385 GCA_035529555.1 Dehalococcoidia bacterium
GTCTCAGGATTATAGTCCATGACCCCTACCTATCCCCAGACATAGTTCGTAAGTTTGAGGTAGAACAGGTGGAGCTGGACCAGTTGCTCACAGACTCGGACATCGTCTCAATACACACCCCGCTAACACCGGAGACGAAACATATTCTGGGACTCAAACAATTGAAGAAAATGAAACCTTCCGCTTGCCTTATAAACACCGCTCGCGGCGGCGTAGTCGACCCTAAGGCGTTGTACACTGCCCTGACCAAGGGATACATTGCTGCAGCAGCCTTCGATGTCACCGAACCGGAACCTATCCCAGCCGATAGCCCTCTGCTTAAGCTTGATAATTTCATCTGTACTGCCCACTCCGCTGGCTTGTCACCCCAAGCTCTCACTGAAATGCAACAACGTCCCGGCGATGAGATCATCAGGGTAGTTAAGGGGCAATGGCCTGTCGGCCTGGTCAACCCCGACGTTAAGGTTAAATACCGCAAGAAATGGGCATTAGTCTAAGTTATATTACGGAGATTGAAGATGGCTAAAGGTGAAATAGTAATCAACGAATCGATTTGCAAAGGATGCGGTTACTGCATCAAATTCTGCTCTCGAGGTGGCATCGTGATGTCCAGCGATAAGTTCACGCCCAAGGGTTATTTACTACCTGTTTTCGCAAATCCCGAGAAGTGCAATGCGTGCGGCGTCTGCGGCTGGATGTGTCCCCGCTTCGCTATCGAGGTTTACAAATACAAGGAAACTCCTCAAAACTAACGACTCCAGGTATCTATAGGACATGCAGGGGCGTTCGATCGAACGCCCCTGCATGTTAAACTTCCCTCAAATCTGATTGTAAAGAAATTCGCAACCTGCTATACTGACTTTTTATAGTAAAAACGATTCACACGTGGTAACATATAAATAGACGAGGGCTCAGTAGAGAGATGCCACTCAGGAACTAAGAGCCCTCGTAGATTATAAGTTCATTTAAAAAAACTAAATGGTGCTGATATGAAGCTATGGAGAACGCCCTTCGACCAGGCGGAGAAGGCTACCAGACCTCCCAAAGTAGTCATCAATAAGGACAGGTGCAAAGGCTGCGGTTACTGCGTTGAGTTCTGCCCCCGTGACACCCTCAAAATGAGCGATGAACTGGGGCCAAAAGGCTACGGCTTCGCTACAATGGCGGACAAGAGCAAATGTCTGGGTTGCGGCCTTTGCGAGATTATCTGTCCCGAATTTGCCATAAATCTGGAAGCTGACGACAACGGTAAATAATTTAGGGAATTGCCTATGTCTGGAGAATCTAAAGACGGCATGCTGAGCGGCGAATTTTTCATGAACGGCGATGAGGCCTGTGCCGAAGGAGCTATCGTCGCTGGCTGTCGCTTCTTCGCTGGTTATCCTATCACCCCAGCCACCGAGGTAGCCGAGAGGATGAGTGAACGGCTACCCCAAGTAGGAGGAGTATTCATCCAGATGGAGGATGAGATAGCCTCCATGAACGCCATACTGGGTGCTTCATGGGCCGGGGTCAAGTCAATGACAGCCACCTCCGGCCCCGGATTCAGCCTGATGATGGAGAACCTGGGTCTGGGAGTAATGCTCGAGACTCCTTGTGTTGTGGTTGATATTCAGCGGGCCGGGCCGTCCACAGGTTTGCCTACGCTGGTGGCTCAAGGCGACATGATGCAGGCTCGGTGGGGCTCCCACGGCAGCTATGAAATAATAGCTCTCGTGCCCAGCTCACCGCAGGAGATTTTTGACCTCACTATAACAGCGTTCAATTTGTCGGAAAGATACCGGGTTCCAGTGCTCATCATGTCAGACGAAGCCATCGGGCACATGAGTGAAAAGGTTGTGATACACCCGGTCGAGTCCGGGAGTCTCATCATCCGAAAGAAACCTCGCGTGCCTCCTGAGCAATATCAGCCCTATAAACCAGACAAGGACCTTATTCCTCCCATGGCCATAGCTGGCGAGGGATACCGCTTTCATGTTACCGGGCTGACCCACGACGAGAGAGGCTATCCCGCAATGAATGCCGAGGCGCAGGATAAGCTAGTGCGCCGACTGGTGGATAAAATCAGGCTCAACAAGAAGGAAATTATCAAATACGAAGAAGTCGATACCAAGGACGCAGAGGTCATAGTCTGCGCTTATGGGATCACGGCCAGAATCGCCCGCCGCGCTGTGCAACTGGCAAGGGCAGCGGGTATTCGCGCGGGCTTGCTGCGTCCCATAACAATCTGGCCCTTCCCTGAAGAACGCATCAGAGAGCTTGCCAAGAAAGCAAAGGCTTTTGTAGTACCTGAGATAAACTACGGACAGATAGTGTTCGAGGTGGAACGCTGCGTCGGAGGCAAGGCCAAGACTGTGCTTGTGCCCAACATGGGCGGCAGCGTGCACAGACCGGAAACTATTCTAGAAGCGATCAGAGCGGTAGTGCAAAGCAAGAATGGTAACAGAAACACATAAACCAATTGACTGCTACCTGCGGGTAGACCGGATGCCCCACATATGGTGCGCCGGTTGCGGCATCGGCATGGCCACAAATTGTTTCGTCAGGGGCATAGAACGCGCTGGCCTCAACGTGGATAAAGTGGCAGTGGTCTCCGGTATCGGCTGTTCCGGCCGCGTCGCTGGTTATGTCAAGTTTGATTCTTTTCACACTACACATGGCCGTGCTCTCCCCTTCGCCACTGGCCTGAAGCTGGGCAATCCGGAACTAAATGTGGTGGTCTTTTCGGGGGATGGCGACATTGCAGCCATAGGCGGCAATCACCTGATACACTCCGCCCGCCGCAACATGGATATCACCGTAATATGCGTTAACAATTTCAACTACGGTATGACCGGCGGACAGATGGGACCTACTACTCCGCTTGAAGCACGCAGCACAACCTCACCCTATGGCAACATCGAGTACCCGTTCAACCTGCCATATCTGGTGGCTGCCAGCGGCGCCACCTATGTAGCACGCTGGACAGTGCTGCATTTACAACAATTAGAGAGGTCTATAGCAGAGGCCTTAGTCAAACCCGGGTTCAGCTTTATAGAGGTATTAAGCCCCTGCCCACCTGTATACGGGCGAATGAACAAGCGCTCCAAAGGAATAGACGAGATGCACTATTATCAGGAGAAAAGCATTGTACGAAACGGGGCAGACCTCAAGGAGACAGAGATTACGTTCGGTGGTCCCATCGTTGTAGGTAAGTTCATTGATATAGAGCGCATCACCTTCGGGGAACGCCAGAGAAAATTGCTTGATAAGGTGCACGAAAAGAAACAAGCATAGCTAAGACTGCAGGCTCTAATTAATGACAGTCTGGAGGGGAAGGTTTGGGTAGAGTAGAGATAAGGATTGCAGGGTTCGGTGGACAGGGTATCGTACTTACCGGGCAGATTTTAGGCCAGGCAGCCTCCATATATGACAAAGGCTTCGCCACACTCACCCAGAGCTACGGGCCCGAATCGCGCGGCGGCGCCTGCACCGCCGAGGTAGTGGCTTCAGACAAGCCCATAGACTACCCTTATGTCCAGACTCCTAAAATACTTATCGTCCTCTCCCAGGAGGCCTATACCAAGTATGCGCAAGACCCGGCCAAAGGCACTCTCCTAATAATAGACTCTGATTTAGTAAAGCCTGATTCATCACACAACCCGGCCCCCCTCGCCATACCAGCCACTCGCATGGCGCGTGAGATGGGGCGTCCGGTGGTGGCTAACATCATTATGTTAGGATTTCTGGCGGCCGTGAGCGACCTCGTTTCCGCAGAGGCGCTCCGCAAGTCTATCCTAGCCTCTGTGCCCAAGGGTACGGAAGAGCTCAATATGAAAGCCTTCGAGTTGGGGTATGACTACGGGTCGAAGCACAGAAATCGGAGCTAGGGTAGAATGGCTAGGAATGTTGCTGTAATAGGTAGCAGTATTGGCGCAGCTCAAGCAGCCCTCACCCTGGCTGAGCTTGGCGTTGAAGTTGCCCTGATCACCACCTCCGCCTCGTTCGGCCCGGAAACCATCGCCAGCAGCGCCAATGATTCCAACTCCGAGGATATGCTGCGCCTCTGGCCTCTGTTGTTGCGTGCTGCAAGCCACCCACTCGTCACTCTATTCACGAATTCCCAGGTTAAGGACATCAAAGGCAAACAAGGGAAGTTCACCATAAAGGCAATAAAACAGCCGCGCTATGTACGCGAAGACCTGTGCTCCAGTTGTGGCCGCTGCGAAGAGGCTTGTTCAGTCAAAATACGCTCTCTCGTTAATGGACAGAAACTTGTACATAGTGCCATCCATGCACCGCTTCCGGGCAGCAAATCTGTACCTTCAGCCTATTTCATCGAGAAGAATGGTGTCGCTCCCTGCCGTGCTGCCTGCCCGCTCGGCATCAAAGTGCAGGGGTTTATCTCCCTCCTGTCCAAAGGCAAGGTGGACGATGCACTGAATCTGATAAACGAGGCTGCACCGCTGGCAGGTATACTTGGCCGCGTATGTACCCATCCCTGCGAGAACGATTGCAAACGCGGGGAGGTAGACAATCCTGTATTTATCCAGGCATTGCATCGCTACGCAGCGGACAATGCCTCTGGCATTAGATACAATCGCAAGGCTCCTGCTGGCTCAAAAAAAGAGAAAATAGCCATTTTGGGCAGCGGGCCTTCGGGATTAACGGCTGCCTGGGAGCTGGCTCGCCGCGGCTATACGCCCACCATATTTGAATCTCACGCAACAGTCGGCGGTATGCTGGCAACAGGCATCCCCAGATTCCGCTTACCCCGCGAGGTTCGCGAGCGAGAGGTAGAGGCAATAAGAGCACTGGGCGTGGATATGAAGACAGGGATAACAGTAGGCCGCGATGTTACAATAATGGACCTGAGAGAACGAGGATATCAGGCTTTCTTTATAGCCATCGGGGCTCATAAGAATAACAAACTGGACATCCCGGGTGAAGACCTCGATGAAGTGGTGGGTGGCATATCGCTGCTGTTTGCTCTGAACCAGAAGGTGGGCGTATCGGTAGGTTCGAATATAGTGGTCATCGGCGGCGGCAACAGCGCCGTAGATTCAGCGAGGACAGCCAAGAGAAGCAGCAAGGGAAAGGTACGTATCATCTACAGACGCACCGCAGGGGAAATGACAGCGGTAAAAGAGGATATAGAGGAGGCTATCAAGGAAGGTATAAAGATTGAATACCTGACTTCGCCTGTGGAGATTATCGGCGATGGCACCAAGGTGACAGGTATTCGCTGCCAAAAGATGAGGCTCGGCGAGGTAGGTCCTGACGGTCGCCGTACGCCTGAGCCCATTCCAGGCTCTGAGTTCTTGATAAAGGCTGACCATGTCGTGGTAGCTATAGGACAGTTACCGGACACAGCGCTTATGAACAGCAGGGGTCTGGCGATTAATA
>DATKWL010000145.1:0-5397 GCA_035529555.1 Dehalococcoidia bacterium
TATTTCTGTTAGATTGGCCCACCTGCATCGTATTATTTGCTATAATAGTAGAGGCAACCTGTGTTCGAAAGGAGAGGCTTGAAGATAATTCGACCTGGCAAGGGAGAGATTTTCGACATCGAGCTGGATGAGGACCTGCTACGTAAAAATCAGGATTTGGCAAAAGAAAACAAGAAGCTCCTCGATAGCCACAAGATTCTGGCAATCGACATCATGGGCTCGGTAGGCTCGGGTAAGACTTCCCTTGTAACCCAACTGATTAAAAAGCTCAGGAATAAATACCGCATAGCGGCGCTGGCAGGCGACACCACCACAACCATCGATGCGGAGCAGATAAAATCGGCAGGGGCTGATGTACTTGAGATAAACACCGGCAAGGAATGCCATCTCGACGCCAACCTGGTGAGGAAAGCCCTCAAGGAACTGAACCTCAAGAAATTAGATTTGCTGTTCATTGAGAATGTGGGCAATATCATCTGTCCGGCGGATTTTCCTCTCGGTTCACATAAACGCATAGTGGTGCTATCGTTGACGGAAGGGCCCTATGTAGTGTTGAAACATCCCTTCTCCTTCATGGATGCGGATGTGGTGGCTATCAACAAGGTCGACCTCTCCAAAGCAACAAAAATAGCCCCTGAGGAGTTCGAGAAGCAGCTCAAGGGACTGAAACCATCCTTGAAGATAGTCCGCACCAACTGCGCCACAGGCAAGGGGATAGCCGAGGTAGTGAAAGCGCTAGGGTTATAGGATAGTAGCTTGCACGAAGTTTCCATCTCTCATGCAATAGCCGATGTAGTCCTCAAAGAGTCGCAGAAACAGGAGGCGCAGAAGGTATTGGTTGTCGAGCTTGAAATCGGAGAGCTTTCCCTGCTCAACCCGGACCAGGTGGAGTTCTGGGTGAAGCTAGCCCTGGACAAAACAATAGCCAGCGAAGCAGAGATAAAGATTGAAGTGGTAAAACCCGAAATAAACTGCACCGCTTGTGGCTATACGGGAACGCTGGAGACCAAAGATGATCCCCTTTATCACTTCGTGATTCCTGTATTCAAATGTCCTCAGTGCGGCTCAGGGGAGATAACGGTCAAACGGGGTAAAGAGTGCAAGATTAAAAGGATTGAGGTTCTGACCTAGATTCCTGCTTCCGCAGGAGTGACAGAAAGAGGCGTCCTTCCCTAGGAAGGACGCCTCTTCGTTTGCTAGCTTAGCGTTATAAAAAGTAAACCTTAACCCCTCGATAGTGGAAGGAGAGTTGTAAACTTTAAACCACGATGGAAATATTCCATCGACCGACCTTGGAATCATGAGGCTTGCGCCTCAATAACTCCCTAGAAAGGAGGTGATCCAGCCGCAGCTTCCGCTACGACTACCTTGTTACGACTTCGTCCCAATTACCAATCCCACCCTGGGCGACTACCTCCCAAAGGGTTGGCGCATCGATTTCAGGTGTTATCGGCTTTCATGACGTGACGGGCGGTGTGTACAAGGCCCGAGAACGTATTCACCGCAGTATGCTGACCTGCGGTTACTAGCAACTCCAACTTCATGGAGGCGGGTTTCAGCCTCCAATCCGAACTGGGGGTGGCTTTGATGGGATTAGCTCCGGATCGCTCCTTGGCAACCCATTGTTCCACCCATTGTAGCGTGTGTGTAGCCCAAGACGTAAGAGCCGTGCTGACTTGACGTCATCCCCACCTTCCTCCCCTTCTAAAGGGCAGTCTCGCCAGAGAATTCAACTGGCAACGAGGGTTGCGCTCGTTGCGGGACTTAACCCAACACCTCACGGCACGAGCTGACGACAGCCATGCAGCATCTGTTTACCTGTCCCGAAGGAGGAGCAGACTTCTCTGCTTTTCAGGTATATGTCAAGTCTTGGTAAGGTTCTTCGCGTTGCGTCGAATTAAACCACACGCTCCGCTGCTTGTGCGGGCCCCCGTCAATTCCTTTGAGTTTTAGTCTTGCGACCGTACTCCCCAGGCGGGACACTTATAGCGTTAACTTCGGCACGGAAGGGGTCGATACCCCCCATACCTAGTGTCCATAGTTTACAGCGTGGACTACCAGGGTATCTAATCCTGTTTGCTCCCCACGCTTTCGCGCCTCAGCGTCAGGAACAGCCCAGGAGGTCGCCTTCGCCACTGGTGTTCCTCCCGATATCTACGCATTTCACCACTACACCGGGAATTCCACCTCCCTCTGCTGCCCTCAAGCCTACCAGTTTCGGCTGACCTCTCCCAGTTGAGCCAGGAGATTTCACAACCGACTTAATAGGCCGCCTACGCGCTCTTTACGCCCAATAAATCCGGATAACGCTCGCCTCCTACGTATTACCGCGGCTGCTGGCACGTAGTTAGCCGAGGCTTATTCGTTAGGTACCGTCAGAACTTCTTCCCTAACAAAAGGGCTTTACGACCCGAAGGCCTTCTTCACCCACGCGGCGTTGCTGCGTCAGGCTTTCGCCCATTGCGCAAAATTCCTTGCTGCTGCCTCCCGTAGGAGTCTGGGCCGTATCTCAGTCCCAGTGTGGCTGTATATCCTCTCAGACCAGCTACCCGTCATCGGCTTGGTAGGCCGTTACCCTGCCAACTACCTGATAGGACGCAAGCCCATCTCCCAGCGCCTTGCGGCTTTGGCGCCGAAGCACTACCCTCGGCGCATCATGCGGTATTAGCCCCAATTTCTCGAGGTTGTTCCCCACTGGAAGGCAGGTCACTTACGTATTACTCACCCGTCTGCCACTATCTTTCCCTTGCGGAAAAAATCGTTCGACTTGCATGCATAAGGCACGCCGCCAGCGTTTATCCTGAGCCAGGATCAAACTCGCAAACAATAACCTTACTTCCTTCCACTATCCAGTTGTTAAGGTACTTCTAGACGAATTTATAGTTTAAGCCATTCATAGGACTTTGTCAATATTAACCGCAGCCCTTTTTTGTGCCTGCCGTCAGTAATATTTTTAACAGCTTTCTTTATAGCTGTCAACTACGCCAATGACAAACGCACTTGACCACTGCTTTCATCTCTCAAGTTGACATTACTCCTCCACAATGATATTTTAGAGTCAGGGTCAAATAAGTCTACTGCAAATTCCGGAGGAGTAAATTGAAAGAACAAAGTGCGATGAGGAAGAAGGTTGAGGATGCCCTGGCCAAGATAAGACCTGCTCTGCAGGCTGATGGTGGCGATGTCGAGCTGGTCGATGTCATCAACGGCAAGGTACAGGTGAAACTCACCGGCGCCTGCGGCGGATGCCCTATGGCGGCTATGACATTGAAGAGCGGCGTAGAGCGTGTTGTCAAAGAGCAGGTCCCCGAGGTTGTAGAGGTAATCTCTGTCTAGGGAGATTAACTGAGAAGTTAAAGAGTGCCGCACCCTGCGGGGGCGGCACTCTATTTACGGCCTATATACTAAACCTTTTTTTCCAGTTCGAACGCCTTGTGCAGAGCACGCACCGCCTCGCTGGTCTTAGCCTCATCTATAATACAGGTTATCTTTATCTCAGATGTTGTGATCAACTCGATATTTATGCCCGCCTCATAGAGCGCACGGAACATTCTCGCCGCAAATCCCGGAGCAGTTTGCATCCCCGAACCCACTATGCTCACTTTAGCCAGCTTGGTATCGCTGACGCACTCCTTAGCGCCGATAGATTTAACCACAGGCGCAATCACCTTCATTGCCTTATTAAGGTCGGTTTTCGCTACAGTGAAGGTCAGGTCGGTAACCCTGTCGATGCTGGCATTCTGAACGATGGTGTCCACGCTTATGTTTGCTTTAACCAGCGAGTCGAAAATTGCGCTGGCAACACCCGGCTTATCGGGCACACCAACTATAGTCACCTTCGCCACATTAAGGTCATGAGCGATTCCCCGCACTTTGTTTCCAATTTCCATCGAAGCCCCTCCATGAATAAGAGTGCCTGGATTGTTACTGAAAGAAGAAGCCACCAAAACAGGCATTTTGTATAACCAGCCCAGTTCCACTGCGCGTGAGTGCATAACCTTGGAGCCCAGGGATGCCAGCTCCAGCATCTCCTCGTATCCAATCTCATCCAGCTTCCGCGCTTCCGGAACCAGCCGGGGGTCAGCGGTATAAACACCATCAACATCGGTATATATCTCGCATACATCCGCCCCCAGACTGATGGCCACCGCCACCGCTGTAGTATCGGAGCCACCTCTTCCCAGCGTAGTAATATCCATCCTGCTGGTAATACCCTGGAAACCGGCAACTATGACAATCCTCCCCTTGTCGAGCTCCTTGACGACACGACGGGGCTCGATACCCATGATACGCGCCCGGCTGTGTGTAGCATCCGTTTTTATGCCAGCCTGAGCGCCGCTCAGGCTTACGGCATCGTGTCCCATTGCTTTCAACGCCATAGCAAGCAGAGTGCAGGACACGATCTCTCCGGTGGAGAGCAAGAAATCCATCTCGCGCTCGTCGGGCTCGTCTGTGACCTGCTGGGCCAGTTTAATCAGGCTGTCTGTGGTCTTGCCCATGGCTGAGACCACCACTACTACCTGGTTGCCTTTCTCCTGGGCTGCGATTGCGCGGCGGGCGACATTCTTAATCTTATCGGCATCAGCTACAGAGCTGCCGCCATATTTTTGCACAACTATTGCCATCTGCCATTCCCTACCCTTGTATTAATTTTCTCATGATAGTATAGCCATCTTTAACAAAAATTCCAGTATTTTTAGCCTCTTTTTCGCTGAACGCTCTGGCTCCAGAGGTTTTCAAACCAGCCCCCCCGAGCACGAACGGCACAGGGTCTCCCACATGCGTCTGCACCTTTATCGGAGTGGCATGGTCCGGCAGAACCAGCAGGTGCAAGTTATCCTTCTTCCCTGAAAGGAGCTTTCCTATAACCTCTCGGTCTATCTTCTCGATTGCTTTAATTTTGTCATCTATATGACCGCCGTGGGCAGCTTCATCGGGCGCCTCGATATGTATGAAAACCAAATCGTGCTTTTCCAGGGCCTTGAGGGCGCCAGCCGCCTGAGCCGCATTATCGTTATCCATGCCATCGGTTACGCCTTTTATGTTCAGATTGTCAATTCCTGCCATCTTGGCCAGTCCCCGAAGCAAATCCACCCCCGAAGTCATGGCAGCACTGAGTCCATAGGCTTCTTTGCAAGAGGGCAGTTTAGGTATCTCGCCACTACCCCAAAACAGCCATATCATCGTAGCAGGGGGCTCTCCCCGGGATTGCCGTGCCTTGTTCGCCGGATGATCGCGCAGCACCTCGACAGAGCACGCCATGATGTCCCGCAGAAACTCGCTACCCTGACCCTGTGGCAGATATGCCTTTATGGGCTTATTGGGAATATCGTGCGGCGGTGTACAGATAGCTTGAATCGTTTTCGGATGTCCCTTTATCTTGCATAGATGTCTGTA
>DATKWL010000146.1:0-4864 GCA_035529555.1 Dehalococcoidia bacterium
AACCCGATGTGTCAGCGAGAGAATCAGTGAACTTAAGTTACATATAAAAACCAAATAAAACTAGACGTTAGCTGTTTCTTTTGGTTCGTGTTGTTGCTGAACTGGATGGGGCAAGACATGGAAATTCAATAGCGACTCCTACCATTAACCAATTATTAATAACCTGTGAGTTCTGCAATTTGCCTAGCTTGTTCAAACAGTGGGGGTGAGGGGATGAGACCGCGTAATATTACACCTGACAACACGATATTCGTAATTGTATCCTTTGAAGGAAGAGACCCCTATTCCCTGGCCGGCGGGTTGGGGGTCAGAGTAGCTAATCTCTCAGAGACGCTGGCCGATATGGGATTCCCCGTCCATGTATTCTTCATCGGCGACCCCAGATTACCCGGTGAGGAAATCTGCCAGAACGGAAAGCTTGTCCTGCACCGCTGGTGCCAGTGGATAAGCCGCTATTACCGCAACGGCGTTTACGACGGCGAGGAAGGCAAGCTCCACGATTTCAATCAGTCATTGCCCCCTTGTATCGTGGACAACATAGCAGCGCCGGCTATAGCTCAGGGCAAGCTGGTGGCTATACTGGGCGAGGAATGGCATACCACCGAGGCCATGTCCCGTATCAGCGACCTGCTCTACCAAAAGGGTATAAGGGATAAGGCATTGCTGTTCTGGAACGCCAATAACACCTTCTCCTTCAACCGCATCAACTGGGGGAAGCTGGGTTATACCGCCACCATCACCACAGTAAGCCGCTACATGAAGCATATCATGTGGGGCATGGGCTTAAACCCACTGGTCATTCCCAACGGCATACCCAAAAGATTGCTCCAGCCGGTGGACGGTGAGAAAGCTAAGCTTCTCAGGCATTGTTTATCCATTAACGGCGGGATGATTCTGGCCAAGGTGGCCAGGTGGGACCCTGACAAACGCTGGCTCATGGCTGTGGAGTCTGTGGCAAAGTTGAAACAAAGAGGCATGAAGGCAGTACTGCTGGCCAGGGGTGGCATGGAGCCTCACGGCCTGGAGGTGCTGGAGAGAGCTAAATCACTGGGCCTGACGGTGGGCGAGGCCAGGGCAGCCGACAACAAACTTGATTCCTATTTCCACGCCCTGCATGGGTGCAACCAGGCGGATGTCATCGATATCAAATTACACCTGCCCCAGGACTTTCTGCGGGTAATCTACAAGGCTTCGGATGCAGTGTTAGCCAACAGCGGACACGAGCCCTTCGGCATAGTGGGGCTGGAGGCCATGGCGGCGGGGGGGATAGCCTTCACCGGCGGCACAGGCGAGGACTATGCCATTCATCATCACAACGCCTTCGTCCTGGAGACCTCCGATCCCAGGGAGATAGAAGAACATTTGATGTATCTTCAGGAATTTCCTGATGAAGATACAAGGATAAGGACAGAGGCGCAGCGCACCGCTGCCTATTTCACCTGGGAGGAGGCGTCCTGGAACCTCGTAGGAAAGCTTGAGAATCAGGCACGTTTGCAGAATGCTCTGATGAAAAGCCCCCCCCTTCTGCTATGCTCTCAACCCAAAGAGATTGGCGAGAGCAGTTTATGGGTAGATATAGAACAATCTCGAACAGGTGATGCTGCTCCCTTCAGGATTGCCCCGTTAGAAAACGCAGTGAAAAACCGAGAGCAACTAAATAGAAAGGTTAGAAATGCCTGTTGATATCAATTTCATGATTGGGGGTGAGGCGGGTCAAGGGGTACAATCTGTAGGTTCAATCTTAGCTAAAGCTCTGGCGAAGGGTGGTTACCATATCTTCGCTGACCAGGACTATGAGTCCCGTGTGAGAGGCGGCCATAATTTTTTCAGGGTCAGGGCCAGCGATACTGAAATAAATGCACTTTCTGAGTCTGTAGACATACTTATTGTACTCAATAAGGAAAGCATAGACCTGCACCATAAGGAACTCAATGGCAATGGAGCCATTATCTACGATGGCGACAAAATTAAGGACGTAGGAAAGAACGAAAGCCTGTTTGCCGTCCCGTTGGAACGGCTTGCCCAGGAAAGCGCAAAAAACAAACTGATGTCCAATACTGTGGCGCTGGGGGCAGCTCTGGGACTGTTGGGTTACGACAAGAATATAATAACCAGCGTTATAGAACAACACTTTGGTACTGGCGAGGCAGGCAAAGCAAACATAGCTGCGGCTAACACAGGCTATGAATACGCCAGAGTCAATTTCAAGAGAAACTTCACTCACAATATCATCCCGCTCGGCGATGGCAAGAGAATGCTGCTCTCGGGAAACGAGGCCATAGCCCTGGGAGCGCTTGCCGCCGGCTGCAAATTCATGGCAGCTTACCCCATGACCCCGACCACCACCATCATGGAATATATAGCAAGCAAAGCTAAGGATTTGGATGTAGTGGTGGTACAGCCCGAGGATGAGATTGCAGCCATCAACATGATAATCGGAGCCGCCTACGCCGGAGTGCGCTCCATGACTGCCACATCAGGAGGCGGGTTCTGTCTCATGGTCGAAGGTCTTGGCCTGGCAGGCATGACCGAGACACCTATTGTAGTGGTGCTGGGACAGCGTGCTGGCCCGGCCATAGGCCTGCCCACCAGAACAGAGCAGGGCGAGCTGGAGTTCGCTATTCACGCAGCACACGGAGAGTTCCCCAGGGCTGTGCTTGCCCCGGCTACCGTAGAAGACGCCTTCTGGCTGACTGTCAAAGCCTTCAATCTGGCGGACAAATATCAGACACCTGTAATTCTGATAACCGACCAGCATCTGGCGAGCTCCTACGCTACAGTCGAGAAATTCGACCTCTCCAAGGTGACCATCGATAAGGGATTGCTGCTTTCCAAAGAGGAATTGGCCAAGCTTGGTGAATATAAAAGACATCAGATTACCGAGTCTGGCATATCTCCGAGGGCAATCCCTCTCGAGGGAGGGGCTTTAGTAGTTACAGACTCCGACGAACATAACGAGGAGGGGCATCTAATTGAAGACGCCGAGACCAGAACAGCTATGATGTTGAAGAGATTTCGCAAAGCAGAAGGATTAAGGAGAGAGATTGCCCCTCCTCGCGTTTATGGCGTAACTAATGCTGAGGTAACACTTATAGGCTGGGGCAGCACTTATGGTGCTATCAAAGAGGCGGTTGACCTAGCAACTGCAGACGGTCTTAAGATTAACCTGGTACATTTCAATGAGGTTTGGCCCTTCCGTGCTGAAGCTGTATCTAATGCGCTCCAGGGCGCCAAGAAAATCATCGCAGTAGAGAACAACGCCACAGCTCAGTTAGCCCACCTGCTCAGAGCAGAGACAGGCTATCAGGCTACGGGAAAGATACTCAAATTCGACGGCCGTCCTATCTCGGCGTCATATATCCTGAGCCAGCTCAAACAGGAGGTGCGCTAGTTATGGTTAAATTGGCAGACTACGCTGGAGGGCAAACTGCCTGGTGCCCCGGATGCGGCAACTTTGGCATCCTGGTAGCACTGAAGCGCGCACTGGTTGAGCTTGATATAGAGCCACAAAAGGTGCTCATGGTCTCAGGTATCGGCCAGGCGGGGAAGCTGCCTCATTACACCAGAGGCAATGTGCTGAATGTGCTCCACGGCAGGACTTTGCCTGCGGCAACGGCAGCCAAGATAGTCAACCCCGAACTCGTAGTCCTGGCTATCGGAGGCGATGGGGACGGCTATGGTGAGGGTGGCAACCATTTCCTGCACTCCCTGCGCCGCAACCACGACATAACCTACCTAGTGCATAATAACCAGGTCTACGGTCTCACCAAAGGTCAGGCCTCACCCACCAGCGATTCCGGCTTCGTCACCAAGACCACGCCGCAAGGAGCATACAACCCGATAAATCCTCTGACCATCGCCATAGCCGCCGAGGCCAGTTTCATAGCCAGAGGCTTCGCCGGAGACACAGAACATCTGGCAAATCTCATCAAGCTTGGAATTCAGCACAAGGGCTTCGCTCTGATTGATATACTCCAGCCCTGCGTTACCTTCAATCACAAGAACACCTATGCCTGGTATAGAGAACGAGTATACAAGCTGGAGGAGTCAAATTATGACTCCACTAATAAAACAGTCGCCTTTGAAAAGGCTCAGGAATGGGGCGATAGAATACCGATTGGGGTGATTTACAGGAAGGAAAGAGCCGCCTTCGAGGAACAACTACCCGCTTTGACAAAAGGGCCGCTGGTCAGGCAGAATATTGACCCTACCAAGGTAGAAAGGCTTTTGGAGGAATTTGTCTAGCACTTTCAGCTAGAGTCAAAGATTTGAGAAAGGAGAGAAAAGCATGCTGAAAGACTTCAAGGAATTCATCATGCGGGGCAATGTGGTCGACATGGCGGTCGGCATCATCATCGGTGTAGCCTTCGGCACCATAATCAATTCACTGGTGAAAGATATAATCATGCCGCCGATTAGCCTGGCCCTGGGCAAGGTTGATTTCAGCAACCTCTTCTGGCTTTTGAAGGAGGGCGATAAAGCCCCCTCACCCTACTACAGTCTTACTGAAGCCCAGACTGCCGGTGCGGTAACTCTTAATTACGGTGCTTTCATTAACACCATCATCGTCTTCATAATAGTTGCCTTCGCGGTATTCCTGCTCATCCGACAAATCAACAAAATGCGCCGGCGGATGGAAGGCCCAAAGCCAGAGGTAGCTCCGGCAACGAAGGAGTGCCCTTACTGTGTGTCCAAGATACCGCTTAAGGCCACTCGCTGCCCGAACTGCACTTCGGAACTAAAAGCTGCTTAGATATTGCAGGAAGGAGGTGAGATTCTAATGCCAGTTGTTGATTGGCCAGCTTTAGGTCTAGCGATGGGAATAGCAAGCCTTATATTCGGTGTTATTGTTATGATTTTCCCC
>DATKWL010000147.1:0-6029 GCA_035529555.1 Dehalococcoidia bacterium
CGACCTGTACTTGAATTCCTATCCGACGTCTGCCAACACAGGAGAAGCGATGAATGGTGACCCGGATCCCAACAGCACCAAGAGCGGCGGTTACACCTGGATAGTGGGCAAGAACGGCGCGGTTTACGGCGCGTACCAGAAAAACACCGATGAATGGTATTCTGGCTTCAGCGGAAGCTATCCGTGATGCACGGTATAGCGTAAGTTTAAAAGAGAGTCCTTCGCAAGAAGGGCTCTCTTTTTTATTGCAGAGTGCAAAATGAAAAGTGCAAAGTTAGCTTTCGGCTATCAGCGGTCAGGTTTGGGTGGTTGGCGATGGGTCGTTGGTAATTGGTAGTTGGTTATCGGGGTTTGGGATTTGAAGCTTGGAATTTGATATTTTCAATTTGAGATTTGAAATTTAATATGTGGTGCCGGGGTGTACTGTTGGGGCGGTGAAAATAACCCTTTTGGTTGATTGCCAAGATTGCAGTCTGTGTTATCATAGGCGATATAGTATGGGCTCTGTATTTGCTACAATTAATAGTTCCGTTGAGGCTGGTAGTAAGGTTGTAGAGAGGTGAAACATAAAGGCGTTTAAGCGGAATCAAAGCGGATTCACGCTGGTGGAACTGCTGGTGGTGATCTTTATCCTGGGCATATTGTCGGGCGTGGTTGTGGTCAATGTGGTGGGGCTGGTGGGCAGGGGGGAAAAGGAAGCCTACGCCACGGACGAGAAGACCATCCAGACGGAGGTATCCGCCTTCTATGCCGATATACACGCTTATGACAGCGTGAACGGCTGGAATGAACCAACTGGCAACCACACCTTGGTCCACACCTACCCCACGGCATCAGGGACGTATTCCTATATGGACGGAGCAGATGAGTTCTCTGTACACCTCGGGCGTGAGGATACTGTGAATGGGTATAACGTGCGCGTGGTGATGAGACAGGATAGAGACGGCAGTCCTCCGACCGACGCGACGATGCCGGATGTGGCGGCGGCAGCCATCTGGATGGGCTTGCTGACCAAAGGGCCGGGGGAGGGCACCAACCCGCCTGACGAGGATACCAGCGCGCCGCTGGCGGGCGAGTATGGGCCGTATCTGAATCCGCTGCCTAAATCGTGCAGCCAGCATAATTCCCAGTATGGCAGCGGGACCATCACTTGGATTGTGAGTGAGTACGGCAGGGTGTACGGGGTGTTTGAGAGCGGCGGTGTGTGGTATGCGGGGTATGGGGGGAAGTATCCGTGAGGAAATTGCAGAGTGCAAATTGAAAAATGCAAAGTGCAAAATGTAGCGTCGTGACTCCCGTCACGACGGAGTAGCAGCCACCTAGCAATCAGCTTTCAGTGCCTCACCTCACCACCAGATTGCCTCGTCGCTGAGCTCCTCGCAAAGACATGGGGTTATCGGCTTTCAGATTTCGAGCGTGTTACTTGACAAAACGACGAAAAGGGTGTAGAACATAGCGCACCACTTGACAAAACGTTAAAAAAGGTGTAGAACATAGCGCAAACCTCAAGAAAAGGGTAGAAAGTAGGAGAAAAGTACTATAGACACGATGAAATAGTTATGGTAATTTTTAACCAGGTTACTCCAGCGGGTTTCTTGCGGAGGTTACAAAAGTGGAAAAAATCACGGTTTTCATTGTAGATAGGCAGGCACTGTACCGACAGGGTATTCGGCAGGGGCTTGCTTCCTGTGCCAAGGATATCGAGGTCATGGGCGATTGCGCCCCGGGACCGGAGGCTCTGGCGCTTGTCGAGGCTTTTTCACCCAATATCGCGCTGATAGATGTGGATTTGCCTCTGCTGCGCGGGCTCGACCTCAGTAGACAGATAACCACCAGATGCCCCAGGGTGGCCGTTATGGCGCTTACCGCCAACCCGGACGATGACCAGCTCTTCCAATCGATTAAATCGGGCGCAGTGGCTTATCTGAGCAAGGACGTCTCTGCCGAGGAGCTGTCCAACGCTATCCGAAGGATTGTCAAAGGGGAGCGCCCCATAAATGAAAGCCTGCTGGGCAGGCCCAGGGTTGCCGAGCAGGTGCTGAGGCAGTTCCAGGATGTGTCGCTCATGGGCAAGGCTATGGAGACCCTGGCCACGCCGCTGACACCCAGGGAGACGGAAACCCTGAAATATGTGGCGGAAGGCTATTCCAACAAGCAGATCGCCCATGTGCTCGGCATCAGCGAGCAGACCATCAAGAACCATATCACCTCTATTCTGGATAAGCTCGATGCCAACGACCGCACACATGCTGTGGTGCTGGCGTTGCGACAGGGCTGGATCGACATCGGGGAGACAATGGCCAAGAGTTAATATCAGATAGCTAATAATTTAAGAAGAAGCCCTCCTGCTTGCAGGAGGGCTTCTTCTTTACCATGTCGTTGCGAATCCCGATAAATCGGGATGAAGCAATCTGGTGGGGTGGCGGCTGACTGCTGACCGCTGATAGCTACATATTCACTGCGGTCTCTTGAGCACTACCAGTAGTCTTTGTTCATCACGTCGTTTTGAAGGACGACCGGGCATCGATTTCTTCAGAAAATCTCCCAGCGGGTGAGAATCCAGCGCTTCCTCTTCGATAGCCTCCTCAACTATGTCTATACCTCTCACAGCGTCGGCGAGGGGGACTGGCTTTTCCATCATGATGGAAATCTCAGTGCCGCCGTCCAGGGAGCCTCCTGTTGATAGAACACGCAAATTGGGTATTTGCTGGAGCGTCAGCCGCAGCTTGTGCAGTTGCGAGAAGTCAATGGGCGGTATTATCAGTAACTCCGCACGCTTCTGAACGGCAGCTTCCTGTTGCTTCGCTTTCGTATCCGGGCCGGCTTTTTCTCTCACAGCTTTCATAATAAGGGATGGCCTTTGTGGAGAAGAGGCTGCCGCTATTCTCTCAGCCTCTTCAATAATCTGGCGGGCTCTCTGTTCGGCATTGACGATTACCTTGTCAGGCTTAGCCTCAGCGCCAGGCTTCTTTTTGGCTTCATTAGCTATCTGGCGGGCTTTTTGCTCAGCCTCAGCGATAATCTTGCTGGCATCAGCCTCGGCTTTTTTCCGGGCCTCTTCAATTATCTGGCGACCCTTCTGCTCGGCATCTGAAGCTGACTTGGGTGCTTTGGCTTCTGATTCAGTCTTCTTCTTGGCCTCATCCAGAACCTGACGTGCTCTTTGTTCAGCCTGAGCAACGATTTTATTGGCCTCTATCTCAGCTTTCCTTTTGGCTTCCTCGATAACTTGGCTGCCTTGCTGTCCGGCCACCGCTGCTGCCTTGGGGGCCCTGGATTGTGCCTCGGCCTTTTTTCTGGCCTCTTCGATGATTTGTTTAGATTTTTGCTCAGCATCCCTGAGTGTTTTATTTGCCTCTGCCTCGGCCTTCTTTTTAGCTTCCTCGATAATCTGGCGGCCTTTTTGCTCTATTTCTTTGATTGTATTGGTGGACTCTGTATCAGCCTTCTTCTTGGCTTCTTCGATAATCTGGCGTCCCTTTTGTTCAGCATCTTTAAGCGCCTTGCCAGTTTCGGCGTCAGCCTTCTTCATGGCCGCATCTAGAATCTGACGCCCTTTCAGCTCGGCTTCCTTTATCATTTTGCCGGCGTCGGCCTCGGCCTTTTTCTTTATCTCCTCCGCCTTTTTGTTATCCATGACCCCTCCTTGATAAATCGGACATTACCACCTCTGGGGAAGCTCTGGTATGGCCTTTTCAGAGAATATAACCTTTTTTGGCGCTCTTGTCCACAGGAAATTATTACTATCGCACTATCTATTTAATTCCTCAAACCAACACTTTTCTAAACGATATGATAAAATAGAGCGGAATTATTGAATTTAGTCGAATATGTGTTAAGGAATCTCTTAGCCGCATTATCGTGCTGATATGGAATTTACCGGCGAACGTGTAGTGCCTGACAAGACACCTCAAGCGATTTACGATGAGCATATATATAGATATATGTTCGCTGCAGGCTTGATGCGTAATAAGACGGTGCTCGATGTAGCCTGCGGTACAGGTTATGGGCTGAGCTATATGGCTGAAAAGGGAGCGGTGAAAGCTGTCGGCGTAGATTTATCTTGGGAAGCAATTAGCTACGCCCGAAAGCGGTTCGGCGGTAACGGGAGAATAAATTTCATCTGTGCCGATGGCACCAGGATGCCTTTTGCGGATAATTCATTCGATGTGGTTGTATCGTTCGAGACAATTGAGCATGTAAGAAAATACGGGCAATTCCTCTCAGAGTGCCGCAGGGTGATAAGAGAAGGTGGTTCGTTAATCTGCTCGACACCTAACAGGCGGATTTTTTCGCCCAATCTGGCAAAACCGATAAATACTTTCCACGTTAAAGAGTTCTGGCCGGATGAGTTCCATCGTTTACTGAGCCGATATTTTACTGAGGTCACTTTCTACGGCCAGTGCGATGTTACTCTGGCGGACAATTCGGTTGACCGAAGCGATTACAATGTGCATGGATTCAGAAATGACGAGCGCATATCGTCAGGATATATAATTGCGGTAGCGAGAAAGCGAGTCAAAAGCCGAAAGACATGTCATTCCCTAAAGTCTCAGTCGTAATCGTAAACTGGAACAACTTCAACGACACCGCGGAGTGTGTTGAGTCCCTCAAAAAGGTCACCTACCCGAATTTCGAGGTTATAGTGGTTGACAACGGGTCTAAAGGAAACGATGTCAATCTCTTGAAGCAGAGGTTCGGCGATTCCATAAGACTGATAGCCAGTGCAAAAAACCGTGGTTTCGCTGCCGGATGCAATATCGGGATTAAGGATGCTCTGGGCAGGGGGGCAGATTACCTTGCGCTATTGAACAATGACACCGTGGTTGCCCCTGACTTTCTGGAGGCAGTGGTCAAAGTTGCCGAGAGCGATAAGAAGGTGGGGGTTGCCGGAGGCAAGATTTATTGTTACGAACTTCCCGAAGTGATATGGTTTGCCGGCGGCGTCATAGACTACAAGACAGGCAGAACGCCCATCAGGGGCAGTGGGGAAACGGAACGGGGTCAGTATGAGGAGGTAGCCGAGGTTGATTGGATTTGCGGGTGTTTCTTGTTTTTATCGAAAGATGTGTTGCAGTCTGTGGGTTTGCTCGATGAAAGATTCTTCTTCGGTTGGGAGGATGTGGACTACTCCGTCCGTGCCGCTAAGAAGGGTTTCAAGGTGGTTTTTGTCCCCGCATCCAAGATATGGCATAAGGGTTTCGGAGCTGACAAGAGGGAGAGGCTCAAGGAACTGCCCGTTTACTATGCTGCGAGAGGGCAGTTCCTTTTCATGGATAAACACTTCGGCAAGTTGCAGCTTCTCAGAGCCTGGCTGACTTTCACTCTGCAATTCCCCAAGTTTACCTGGGAGTACTCACGCATCCTCAAGCAGTGGAAGGTTCCCTTCTATATTCTGTGGGGGATTTGCGGTTACCTGCGTATAAAGATTCTGGGGTTTATAAAGTAGGGGCACGGTGCACCGTGCCCCTACCCTCTATTATTTACTCTAGCGATGCCGCCATTATTTCAGCCAGGTCCATAGCCTTAATCTGGCCCTCTGCCTCAAGCGCCTTGATAGCGTCCTCGAACATCTGGAGGCAGTAGGGACAGGCGGAAGCCAGTACCTCAGCGCTGGTCTTGAGAGCTTCCTCGGTGCGCATCTGATTGATTCTTCTGCCTATCTGCTCCTCCATGAACATCCTGCCGCCGCCGCCGCCGCAGCAGAAGCCCTTGGTCATGTGCCTCTGCATCTCCAACGGGCTGGTCTCGCTTACGGAGCGCAGGATTTCCCGCGGTGCCTGGTAGATGTCGTTGTATCTGCCCAGATAGCAGGAGTCATGATAGGTAGCCTTTTTATCCAGTTTACGGGCGATTTTTAGTTTGCCCTGTTTGATGAGGTCAGCGATGAACTCAGTGTGATGGACAACTTCGAAGTTGCCTTTGAACTGCGGATATTCATTCTTGAGCGTGTTGTAGCAGTGAGGACATGATGTAACAATCTTCTTCACGCCATAATTATTAAGGGTTTCGACGTTTTGTTGAGCCAG
>DATKWL010000148.1:0-5252 GCA_035529555.1 Dehalococcoidia bacterium
ATAAGGGCGTTTTCAGCCATCATTTTGGGGCCCAGGTATTTGAAGCCAACTCCAGTTTCAAACACTGGAACGGAATAAAGCTTGCCCAGCTTGTAAATCATGTCTGTTGTGGTCACGGACTTGACCAACGCCCCTTTTTCTTTCCGTATCTCGAGCAGATAGAGGGCGAGCAGGGCGAATACCTGAAGCTGCGTGATGAAAATGCCTTTTTCATCCATGACGCCGATTCTGTCGGAATCGCCGTCGGTGGCCAGCCCGACATCGGCTTTTATCTCGGGTATCATTTTAGAGAGCCTGGTCAGGTGCTGGGCGATGGGCTCAGGCTGAATCCCTGGGAACAGTGGATTGCGTTCGGCATTTATCTCAACGACCTCGGTAGTACCGCCGGACAATAGCGCCTTGAAGTAACCGGCGCCAGCCCCGTACATAGAGTCCACCGCTATTTTCAAACCGGCACGCCGTAACCGTTCAATGTCTACAAGCTCTGCTATATGTTTTAGATAAACAGGTTGAGGGTCGTAATACTCGATAAGTCCCTGCTTTATGCCATCTGACAGAGGAATGCGTTTTATCTTGCCGCTGCTCAGTACTTTCTGGATGCGACTCTCAAGTTCGGCAATTACCTCCGGGGAGGCGCTGCCAGCGTACTCCGGTTTGTACTTGAACCCATTCCAGATACCCGGATTATGGCTGGCGGTTATGATAACAGCCCCTGCTGCTTTCTTAACTACAATGGCATAGCTGATAACAGGTGTGGGGGCTGCTTTGGGGTTGAGATACGCTTTTATTCCGTTGCCAGCAATTACCTCAGCCACAGCAGCGGCGAAATCTTCCGAGGCAAATCTGGTATCGTATCCAATAATCAGGCCCTGCGAGGCTGTACTTTTATCTATAAGGTATTCTGCCACTCCCTGAGCGCAGGCACGAACGTTATCGAAGGTGAAATCCTCGCCGATTACAGCCCTCCAGCCGTCAGTGCCGAACTTAATTGTTTGTGGCATCAACAGACCTCTTAGAATGAAATGGAATTATCCTCGATGGTTTTTCCTGGCCAGACCTTTATGCCATGTTCTAACTTGTTACCGCTGCCGATAACCAAGTTATCGCCTATTATCGAGCCGTCGATAACCCAGGTGTTATCTCCTATTGTGCTGTTATTGCACACGACGCTATTTCTTATCGTGACATTTCTACCCATTTTTACATTTTCCCAGAGTATCGCCTCATCTACAAGGGAGTCCTGTCCTATTATACAGGCTCTCCCGAGGACAGAGGGTCCCGAAATCTGTGCATTCTGCTCTATCGTGCAATCTCTGCCCATAACTACTGGACCAATCAGTTTGGACGATGGGTGTATGTTGCATCCTTCCTCAACCCAGACATCGTCGGCTATGGATTTACCCGGGAAGCGGGAGATAGCCTTACCCATAAGTATATCGTGATGAAGTCTCAGGTAATCTGCAGGCTTTCCGGTGTCAATCCAGTAGGCGTGAGACCGATAGCCAAAGAAGGGAACGCCTTGCTCTACGAGGTCAGGGAAAAGCCCGCGCTCTATCATGCAGTGAATGCCGCTGGGAATTAGTTTCAGCACATCAGGTTCAAGTACATAGGTGCCAGCGTTGATGAGATTGCTGGTCACCCTTTCCCAGCTCGGTTTCTCGATGAAACGTTTAACTTTGCTCTGATTATCGATTTCGACTACCCAATATGCGGTGGGGTCTTCTACCGGCGTGAGTGCGATGGTAGCCTTTGCTTTATTCTTTCGGTGAAACCTGACCATATCGGTGAGGTCGAGGTCGGTGAATATATCCCCGTTGAAGACCAGGAATGTGTCGTCTAAAAACTGTTCCGCATTTTTCACAGCCCCACCGGTTCCCAAAGGCGTTTTTTCCACGGCATAGGTCAGTTTCACTTCGAGATCCCTGCCATCCCCGAAATAACTTTGGATGCGGTCCGGCAGGTAGCATATGGCGAGTATAATCTCGTGAATACCATGTCTCTTAATGTTCTCAACCATGTGTTCCAGGAAGGGCCTGTTCACAATGGGAACCATAGGCTTGGGCAGATTACATGTTAAAGGACGTAATCTTAGCCCCTCTCCCCCTACCAGTATAATTGCTTTCACTTACGCTCCTTGATTGGTTTTAAACCTGCCTCTGCTCTTAGCTTTGCTGCCTTGTCAGTGCGTTCCCAGGGAAGTTTGAGGTCGTTACGACCGAAATGACCGTAAGCAGAAGTTTGTCTATAGATAGGGCGTCGCAATTTCAATTGCTCGATGATAGCTCCAGGGCGGAAATCGAAGTGCTTATTGAGCAGCTTGAGAATAAGCTCCTCATCTACTTTGGCGGTGCCGAAGGACTCAATGGAGATAGAAACAGGGTGGGCTATACCGATGGCATAAGAGACCTGAATCTCCAGACGTTCAGCAAGACCGGCAGCAACGATGTTTTTAGCCGCGTAGCGGGCATAGTAGGCAGCGGAACGGTCTACCTTTGTGGGGTCTTTTCCTGAGAAAGCGCCGCCACCGTGCCGGGCGACCCCGCCGTATGTATCTACCAGTATCTTGCGTCCGGTAAGGCCAGTATCTCCCATCGGTCCGCCGATTACGAACCTGCCGGTGGCGTTGATATAGTATTTAGTCTTTTTGTCCATAAGATTGTGAGGAATTACGTGCTTAATTACAAGCTCCTGAATGTCTCTATGTATCACCTCGTTGCTGGTAGCCTCGTTATGCTGGGCGCCGATGACCACTGCTTCTATTCGTTTGGGTTTACCAAAGTTATATTCTACGGTTACTTGTGATTTGCCATCGGGTCGTAAGTAGGGCAAAGTGCCGTCTTTTCTTACCTGAGCCAATCGCTGACAGAGTTTGTGCGCCAGCACAATAGGCAGAGGCATAAGCTCCGGGGTCTCGTTGCAGGCAAATCCTATCATCATCCCTTGGTCGCCAGCGCCCAAGCTCTCCTTCTCATTTGCATTGGTTTCCTTATCTCTAGTCTCGAGAGAATGCTCTACACCCATTGCGATATCGGGGGATTGTTCTTTGATGGAGACTACAACGCCGCAGGTATCGCAATCGAAGCCATACTTGGCACGGGTATAGCCTACACTGCGCACCGTCTCGCGAACAATCTGCGGTATCTCCACATAGCAATTGGTGGTAATCTCGCCCATCACAATGACTAGGCCTGTGGTGGCCATGGTCTCGCAGGCCACTCGGGACATGGGGTCCTGGGCCATAATAGCATCCAGCACTGAATCCGAGATAAGGTCGCAAAGCTTATCCGGATGTCCTTCCGTCACTGATTCCGAGGTTACCATCATTGAGGCTGATTTCATAAAAGTAGTGGTCATTTATCTTCTCCTCTCCTTTAAGTCCCTGCCTCCCAACTTGACAGATATTTTTTTTGTTCCGGGGTCAGGGTGTCTATGGCAATTCCCATAGCCTTAAGTTTTAGTTTACCTACCTCCTTATCGACCTCTTCGGGAACAGGGTAAACAATTCGTTCAAGCGATTTACCTTTCTTGACCATATGCTCGGTGCAGAGGGCTTGATTGGCGAAGCTCATATCCATGACGCTTGCGGGATGCCCTTCGGCTGCAGCAAGGTTAATAAGCCTTCCTTCACCAAGCAGATAAAGGTGTTTCTTGCTGCTCAGGGTGTATTCTTGCACAGACCCTCTTATCTGTTTCTTATTCACTGCGAGTTTTTCCAGAGCGGGGATGTTAATCTCAACATTGAAATGGCCGCTATTCGCCACAATCGCTCCGTCTTTCATTGCCTTCATGTGTTTCTCGTCAATGATGCTCAATCCTCCGGTAACTGTGATGAAGATATCTCCAACTTTAGCTGCCTCAAGGAGTGGCATCACCTGGTAGCCATCCATAACTGCTTCCAGGGCGCGAATGGGTTCGACTTCGCATACTATTACATGAGACCCCAGCCCCTTTGCTCTCATTGCGATCCCTCGACCGCACCACCCGTATCCGCAGATTACCACTTTCTTTCCTGCCCAGAGGATGTTTGTTGCCCTCGTGATTCCATCTATGGTACTTTGCCCCGTGCCGTAGCGATTATCAAAGAAGTGCTTGGTCTGGGCATCGTTCACCGCAATGATGGGATATTTTAACTTCCCGGACTGCTCAAGGCTTCTTAATCTGATTACCCCTGTGGTTGTTTCCTCTGTTCCTCCTATAATATCGCTCAAAAGCTGTTTTCGGTCTTTATGTATCGTTGCTACGAGGTCGGCGCCGTCGTCCATTGTTATGTGTGGCTTTTTGTCGAGAGCGGAATTGATATGCTGATAATAGGTCTTATTGTCCTCGCCCTTTATAGCGAAAACAGGTATGCTCTCTTTTACTACAAGATAGGCAGCAGCATCATCCTGAGTTGAAAGCGGATTGGAAGCGCAGAGCGCTAACTGAGCGCCGCCTGCCTTCAAAGTTAGAGCGAGGTTGGCTGTCTCGGTGGTTATATGGAGACAGGCTGATATACGAATCCCTTTAAGCGGTTTGCTTTTAGCAAATCTCTTCCTGATTAATTCCAGCACCGGCATCTCTCGGGAGGCCCACTGGACGCGGAGCTCGCCCGCTGCAGCCAGGGAAGGGTCTTTGATGTCGCCGTTAATTCTCACTTTCTGACTCACCTATTACTCCTTTTAGTTAATTACCCTTTTCTCAACTCTGGAGCTAAACTGCTCTGCCACCCATGCGGGTATATCCAATGTGCCCATTATGATAGGGTTTTGATGGCAATCGCTGCCGCCGGTCATGAGCAGTTTGTGCTTCTTGGCGAACTCGATGTAATGTGCTCTGGTTTTGGCATCGTGTCTGGGATGCCAGCATTCGGCGCCGTTGATGTATTTCAGCATGTATTCCTCGATGACCTTTGTCTGCTCTGGCAGGTCGCGAGATATGGTTACCATTGATGTCCCGTTCGGGTCGTTGGGGTGGGAGATTACGAGCACGCCTCCGGCATTTCTTATCAGCCTTGATGCCTCTGCGAGTGAAAGGGGATACTTGGGCACATCGCATTTTACCAGATATCTATCGAACGCTTCCTGTCTATTATGCACAATTCCTTTCTTAACCAGATAGTTCGCTATGTGGGGACGTCCGAATGCGCCATCCACTGTTGTCTGGATGTTCTCGAGGTCTTTCTCGGTGAATTGTTCAATGCCTTCTTTTTCGAACTCGGCATTCAGTTTCTCAAGGATTTTACGTGCTCTGGTTTCTCTGTGTTCTCTCATCAC
>DATKWL010000149.1:0-5910 GCA_035529555.1 Dehalococcoidia bacterium
GGGCGGCTGAGCTTATCAGGAATAGTGGTACTGCATTAACGGTTCGCGCGGGAATGGAGCTAACGCATCTTTTGCTTCACCCGGATGAGCAAATCCGTACTCCTCGCCTTCTCCTTCTCTTCTGGCAGGGTGATGATAGGATGCGAGGCCACAATATGCTCCGCCGCTTCATCCTGCTGCATCGTACCCCACAGAAGGACGGCAAGCCGGTGACAATGCCGCTTGCCTGTATGGGGAAGTGGGAACTATTTGAAATAGCCAACGAAGCCACCGAGAAGAACCAGATTGCCTTTGCCGAACGGTATCGCCAGCTGGGCCTCGATGCCGAATATTTCTGGATTGACGCCGGGTGGTTTGAAGGCTACTGGCCGAACGGGGTGGGTAACTGGTTCGCCAGAAAGGATGCTTTCCCCAATGGCTTGAGGGGCCTGTCAGATGCCGTTAAGAAAATGGGCATGGGCTTCATAGTCTGGTTTGAGCCGGAGCGGGTCTACGATGGTACCTGGCTTGACAGGAAACACCCCGATTGGATTCTGAGAGCGACTAGCACCCCAAACGGCCTACTGAATCTGGGCAATCCGGAGGCATTTCAGTGGTTAACTAACCACATATCAATGATAATCGAAAGCGAGGGAATCAATGTCTACCGTCAGGATTTCAACATGAACCCCCTCCCTTACTGGCGTGCCACAGACAAACCTGACCGGCAGGGTATCACCGAGATTCGCCACATCGAAGGTCTTTACGCCTTCTGGGATGAGCTGTTGGCCAGACACCCCGGTTTGATAATCGACAACTGTGCCAGTGGCGGGCGTCGCCTTGATTTAGAGACTATCTCACGAAGCTTTCCTCTTACGCGCACAGATGAGTGGGACCAGCACCAGCAAGATGAATGGGACCAGTATAATAGTAACGGACATGCCCGCCAATGTCACACTTACGGGCTCAATCTCTATCTACCGTGTAGCAGCACCGGCTCTGGAGAGCCGGATATCTATGATTTCCGCAGCGCTTTGAGCGGGGGTATGAATCTCCATTGGAACCCGTACGCAGCCGATTTCCCGGTGGAGCAGGCTAAGCGTCTGATTAATGAATTCAAGCGGTTGAGACCCTTCTTCTATGGCGACTTTTATCCTCTTACAGTTCATAGCATTGGCGATGACGTCTGGATGGCTTACCAGTTTCACCGCGAGGACCTGGGACAGGGGATGTTCCTGGCCTTTCGCCGTCCAAACAACTTCGAGTTGACGGCTCGTCTCAAGTTGAGAGGTCTTTTACCATCGGGTCGTTACGAACTCAGTTTCGAGGATACCGGCAACAAGCAGACTTTTACAGGAGAAGCGCTTGCCGCAGGAATCGATGTAACAATAGAGCCTGCGCCAGGCTCATTGCTTGTCACCTATCATGAGTGTCCTTAGCTTTGAGTACGGTCGGTTGACAATGATGCTAAGATGGGGGCTAATCTCTAATGGGAATGAACCGGTTTCAGACTCAGCCCTGCATTCAGAGGGAGTTGTATCCGCTTGAATTTCGGGAGGCAGAAAGGATGCTCCACTGAATTATAAGAGCTCTCGTTGGTGATCTGTATTACAGTTTGATAATATAGATTAAGATTTCTTGAAACCTAGAAGGAGAAACAGGCATGTCAGTTACACCTATACAATGTGAAGAGGAACGGAAAAAGGTAGAAGCATTTTTAGCGGCTCATTTTGCGCCCGGCGCCGTCCCTCCATTTTCGTTCAAATATGGCGGCAAATCTTCATCTCAATTTCTCAAAGATTGGCAATTCCGTCAAGAGACAAAGCGGCTGGACGATACGAAAACAGAGCATCTTTTCACCTACACTGACCCGCACACAGGCCTTCAAGTGTGTTGTAAATGTGAGGTGTTTCTGGACTTCCCAGCGGTTGAATGGGTGGTAACGTTCAAAAACGGCGGCACGGACGACACGCCCATTATCGAAGATGTACAGGCGCTCGATACCAGGTTTACTCGCAAGAAGGGTGGTGAATTTATCCTGCATCGCGCTGAGGGTAGCTCAGCAACAAGGATGGATTTCGCACCGATTAACAATCCCATGCCACCCAGGTCGAGGATTCGGCTCGCTCCAATTGGAGGACGTTCCTCTAACACTACCGCGTTCCCCTTTTTCAATATCGAAGCACCCGGTGAAGGCGTCATGGTAGGTATTGGCTGGTCGGGACAATGGGCGGCTGAGCTTATCAGGAATAGTGGTACTGCATTAACGGTTCGCGCGGGAATGGAGCTAACGCATCTTTTGCTTCACCCGGATGAGCAAATCCGTACTCCTCGCCTTCTCCTTCTCTTCTGGCAAGGTGATGATAGGATGCGAGGCCACAATATGCTCCGCCGCTTCATCCTGCTGCATCGTACCCCACAGAAGGACGGCAAGCCGGTGATGGTGCCTCTCACCCTTTCCGACCCTGCCCGGTTTTTTGACAAGGCCAACAAGGGCGAAGTCTGCAACGATACCACCGAATACAACCAGATTGCCTTTGCCGAACGGTATCGCCAGCTGGGTCTCAAAGCTGAGTACTGGTGGCTCGACGCCGGGTGGTTTGAAGGCTACTGGCCAAACGGTGTAGGTAACTGGTTCGCCAGGAAGGATGGCTTCCCCAACGGACTGAGGCCGTTGTCGAACGCCCTCAAAAAGCTGGGGATGGGATTCCTCCTCTGGTTTGAGCCGGAGCGGGTCTACCGGGGCACCTGGCTTGACAGGAAACACCCCGAGTGGATTCTGAGATTGACTGGCACCCCCAAAGGTCATCGCGCGGGGGGCTCTAACAGACTACTCAACCTCGGCAATCCAGAGGCACTTCAATGGTTAACTGACCACATATCAACGATGATCGAAAGCGATGGAATCAGTATCTATCGTCAGGACTTCAATATGGACCCCCTACCCTACTGGCGTGCTGCAGACAAACCTGACCGGCAGGGTATTACCGAGATTCGCTACATCGAAGGTCTTTACGCCTTCTGGGATGAGTTATTGGCCAGACACCCCGGTCTGCTAATCGACAACTGTGCCAGTGGCGGGCGTCGTATTGACTTGGAGACAACCTCTCGGAGCATCCCTCTCACGCGCTCGGATTACGAAAACGATCCCAACGGTTACCAGTCGCATACCTACGGGCTTAACTTCTATATCCCAGTCAACGCTACCTTCCACGCTTTCATAACCATGGCTATACGGTTCTCTTGGGACATTTACCGTCCCAACTTCCCAGTGGAGCAGGCTAAACATCTGATTGATGAATTCAAGCGGTTGAGGCCTTTCTTACATGGCGACTTTTACCCTCTCACACCTTACAGTATTGGCGATGACGTCTGGATGGCTTATCAGTTTCACCGCGAGGATTTAAAACAGGGGATGTTCCTGGCCTTTCGCCGTCTAAACAGCTCCGATTTGACGGCTCGTCTCAAGTTGAGAGGCCTTTTACCATCAGCCCGTTACGAACTCAACTTCGAGGATACCGGCAACAAGCAGACTTTTGCAGAAGAAGCGCTTGCCGCAGGAATCGATGTAACAATAGAGCATGCGCCAGGCTCATTGCTTGTCACCTATCATGAGTGTCCCTAAGCCTTGAACAATTTAGTATTTTGTATTCTTTGGAGAATTAACTCAGACACAAACTGACGGCTTACTACCTTTCCCATAAAAAGGTCCGCTCATAATCACGCCTGAAAGCTAGACGTGGGATTATGCGGTAACAAAAGAACGTTTTTATAGTGCTTAAGAGGTCATCGAATAGACTATAGACATAGTCTCTTCGATGTATCAAAGAAGCCTATACCTAGACCGGGTACAGTAATACTCATTAGTATTAGGCTCAATTAGAAGAAGACGAGGCTAATGATATTCGGAGTACCTGACTCCAAATCAAAATCATTCATCATTAGTTCAAATACAGTAAAGTGGGCAGAAAAGCAGCGGACTTAAAATCTCCAGCCTAAAGTGCCGTCCCATCGTGTCCCATATCGTCTGGTACAGTCCCCTGACCTCCGAAACCACGATTGGTGTGGTTAGTTGTAACCTGGTGTGCCCCGCCGTCAACGACAAAGCCGACGTCAAAGCCAGCTACGGCTTGAGCGTGAGCCTATGAAGTGTTTAGTTGTTGCTGGCTACACATTTTGACGGAACGTTAATATTCCACGGAATTGTAGTAATCTAAAGAGCTTTAACTGAAGTCGAGACTCAGTGTCTGTGGTCAGAAGTATGCTATCCCATGCAAAGCTATGAACAGTAACCAACCTAT
This sequence comes from Dehalococcoidia bacterium, assembly GCA_035529555.1. Lineage (GTDB taxonomy): Bacteria > Chloroflexota > Dehalococcoidia > SZUA-161 > SZUA-161 > VGNW01. The sequence goes on from DATKWL010000149.1 coordinate 4,281, forward strand.
TGCTAGAACTATGGTCAATGCCCTTAGTGCATTCCGTATGGTGAAATGAACGAAATGTCTCTTTACCTGCTCGTCATGAAACTGTTGGAGTTTGTTATAAGCGGCGCGGTCCTTTTCTCTCAACTCGCTCTTACCGAGACTCTCTGCCTCTTCAGACTCCCAGTACTCCATAAGCCTAGCATATCTATTGAACCATAGATTAAGTCTCTCCTCGATCTCCCTTGCTCTGTAGGAATAAATACCTTGCAAATAAATCCAGCGGTGGAAAATAAACCACCACACAAAGAGTATGACAAAAGACACTAGCCCTATGACAACCACTAAGATGAAATCAACCATTGTTTTTGGTGGATTTAATCCGAGTATCGAGATGCCGCCTATTGACATGACTAAGAGAATACCGGCACCTACATGAAACCCGGCAAGACCACGCTCTCTGAATTTCTCCAGCGCTGGTTAAAAGATTACGTGTGGCCGAACCTTGCTCCCAGGACGGCTGAGGGTTACGATTCGATCATCCGTCAGCACGTGATACCGGGCCTCGGGGACATCCTTCTGATGAAGCTGACCCCCGAACGGCTCCAGCGGTACTATTCAGGCAAGCTCGCCAACGGCCGGTCCGACGGCCAGGGAGGGTTAAGTCAAACCACGGTCAGCCACCACCATACCTGCCTTCACCGTGCCCTCAGCATGGCCTTAAAATGGGGACTTATCAGCCGGAATCCAGCTGACGCGGTCACTCCTCCACATCCCCAGCGTCCGGAGATACAGACGATGACTGAAAATGAAGTCCAGATATTTCTCGAGACCGCGAAGGAGACGCCCTATCATGCCATTTTCTACCTTGCCCTGTTCACCGGGATGAGAAGGTCCGAGCTTCTGGCTTTGAGGTGGTGTGATGTGGATCTGGACATGTGTGAGGTATCGGTAACCCGTTCGCTCCATCTATTACGAGATGGGAGCATCACAATCCGGCAGCCGAAGACCGCGAGGGGGCGCCGTCAGGTAGCTCTTCCCCCTTCGGCCGCGCTGGTTCTCAAACAGTACAAGGACGAGAAAGTAACGAGGTACATCATGGTGGGTATCCCCTTCCAGGACGATGAATTGATATTCAGTCACGCGGGGGGCAACCCCCTGTTACCAGATACCGTGAGCCATGCCTGGGTTAAAATAGTGAAGCGTGCAGGCCTCAAACATTTTAGGATGCATGATGCAAGGCATACTCACGCCTCACTCCTGCTGAAACAGAATGTTCATCCCAAGGTGGTGCAAGAGCGCCTGGGTCACGCGACCATCTCGACGACGCTGGACCTCTACAGCCACGTCGCCCCCGGCTTGCAGGAAGCGGCGGCTCGGCACTTTGACGAGGCTTTTCACCCAGAGTACAATGGTATAGAAAAAGTTACGGCAGGAAACGAAGCGGATGAATAATATTATTAGCAAATTATTAGCAAAATGATATTATGTTCGCTTGTATTAACGTCCGAAAGGTAAATTTTAGATACAAAATCCGGTTAATGCCAGCGTAGCTCAGGGGTAGAGCAGCGGTTTCGTAAACCGCTGGTCGTCGGTTCGAATCCGACCGCTGGCTCCATGAAATAGTTCAGGGTCCACCGGAAGCGTGTCCGGC
>DATKWL010000150.1:0-6226 GCA_035529555.1 Dehalococcoidia bacterium
ATCTTAAAGGGTGCAGAAATAGACCCGCATCGTCGCCCTGAAACGCTCTCGCTGGACGAATGGGCAAGACTCCATCTCATATATACCGATAGAGCCAAAGCATGATTTTGACACTTTCAGCATACGCTAAAGTCAATCTCACCCTCGAGGTACTGTCGAAGCGAACCGATGGCTACCACGAGATTGCCAGCGTGCTGCAAGCCATCAGCCTGGCCGACACCCTGACCTTCGAGCCTGCCAATACACTGGAATTTCAGTGCGATGTTAAAGAGCTTCAGACACCCGACAACCTGGTGCTCAAAGCTGTCAAGTTACTCAAGGAAGACACTGATTATAAAGAGGGTGCCTGCATCAACCTTACTAAAAAGATTCCCCTTGCTGCCGGGCTGGGCTCAGGCTCCACCGACGCCGCTGCAACACTTATTGGACTTAATAAGCTCTGGGGTTTGAACCTTGCCCATGGTAAACTCCTGGAGCTGGCGGCGAAGCTAGGCTCCGATGTCCCCTTCTTTCTCTATGGAGGCACTGCTCTGGCAGAAGGTAGGGGCGAAAAGGTAACGCCTCTTCCACCCGCAACGGAACTCCAGATGGTATTGCTCAAACCGGCAATCGAGCCTGTAGCAAACAAGACAGTGCAACTCTACTCGCGATTGAACCACTCACACTTCACATCGGGACAGCACACGGAAAGGCTGGTCACTCACCTGAAACACGGTGGGAACATAGAATCGTCCTTCCTGTACAATGTTTTCGAGCAGGTTGCCTTCGACTTCTTCCCCAGGCTCTCCGACTACCGTTCCCGCCTGATAAAGGCTGGGGCAAGGGAAGTGCACCTGGCAGGTTCCGGCCCCACATTATTCGCACTGGTGTCGGACAAGTCTCAAGGGGAAGCTGTACTTAAAAACCTGAAGTCAGAGGGACTGGAAGCATATCTCGTCCACACAGTGAAAGAGGTCATTCAATAACCAGGGTGCCCAGTGGGGCAAAGCCCCTTTGGCGGGGGTTTGGGGGTGTCCCCCAAATCTCCCTTCTCCCCCAAGATTGGGGGAGTCAGAGGGGTTTGAAAGGACTTCCATTGACTCAGATGCAAAGTGTAAAATGCAAACTGAAAACTGATAGCTGACTGCTGAAAGCTCCCAATTGGAATTTGGGATCTGGTGAACTGAAATGTTAATGGACATCTTAGCCGGGCTGGTCTGCGGTCTGGCAATGGGAACAGTATCGCTGGGGGCGGGGATACTAATATTATTCACTGGCCGCGATTTATATGAGCGGTTGAGTCGAAGACTGCCTCAAGGTATATCTCCCACCATAATTATGCTGGCCACACTGTTCGCAGTGCCGCCGCTATGGGGCGTATTTGGCGCCATCGCCGGCCTGCTTTACAATATAGCGACTGAATCCGCACCGGGTTCAGGCCTGGGTAGCTACAACTCGGTGTTCACGCTCGCCATCCTGATTCTTGCCGCCCTTGCGATGCTGCCCGCCATGGCTTTGCTGCTTCTCAAGCGCAGAAAATGGGGGGCTCTTCTTATAGTGATGAATATCGCCTTCGCTGCCATCTTCGGATGGCTCCTGCCCCTGCTCGCCAACTGGCGGTAAAGAACTTCACGGCGAAGAGACCAAGTGCTCAAAAAATACTTGGCAAAAGTGATTTCAGTGAGCGGGTCGCCCTAAAGGTTCAGTCCTGGATCGCCATTCATAAAACCCCGGCTCAGTTTCCAAGGCAAATAGAAATGCTTCCAAAGCTACGGGGCAGAATTGTTTGCCCGAATATTTACGCAGCTCGATAATAGCATGATGTTCAGGCAAGGCAATACGGTATGGGCGGTCTGATGTCATTGCATCGAAGGCATCCGCTACCGCTAGTACTCTCGCTCCCATGGGGATATCTTCCCCTATGAGTCCATCAGGATAGCCAGACCCATTGTACTTCTCGTGATGATGAAGAACCGATTCTCTGACTGGTTTCAAGAAAGGAATGTCCTTGATTATGTTTGTACTTATTACAGGATGTTTACGTATTTCCTCATATTCTTCGGCTGTCAGTGCTCCTCGTTTGCTCAATATAGCATCGGGGATGCCAATCTTTCCTATGTCATGCAGAATGCCTGCATATTCGATAATTTCCAGTTCCATTCGCGAAAGTGAAAGTGAGCGACCAGACATGAGTGCATATTGAACTACTCGTTGTGAGTGACCACGCGTATACGGGTCTTTCGCATCGATTGCTGCAGCAAGTGCCTGAATAGTAGTCTTGACCTCTTCTATTACTGACCTCTGGCTTCGACTATTTTCAATCGCCATCGCGGCTGTATTCGCTATGTGTACAAGAATATTTACGTCATGTTCTTTGAAATTATCGCCATTTAGCTTATTGAAGACTTCTATAACGCCTATGATTCTACGATGCGAGATAAGCGGAGCACACATAATCGATCTAATAGAAGGTCTTATATCATTGCAAAACTCGTTGTTCGATAAAGGATAGCCAATAGCATCATTGACTATTAAGGGTTTGGCATGCCTAATGACCCAGCTAGCAATTCCCGACTTTGCACTTACCCTGATTTGTCTTTGAACACCAACCGCTGGCCCACAAGCCAATCCAGTCAACTCTTGTTGATCATTTTCGAGTAGAACTACTGCGGACTCCGCAATGCCCAGTGTATGCCGTATGATTTCGACTACTTGCTCTACAATCTCTTCGAATTCATAGGCCAAACTTATCCCATCTCTCACACTCAATACAGATTGAAACTTCTGGTCTTTGTCAAATATAGACTCAACAACATTACCACAGATCTTGCTCTCTGTACCGGTAACATCAATCAAACTGGACCAATCTGTCTTCATAGCTGGCCTTAACTAGATGATTTCCCTGTACTATCCAACCTATCTCCTGGGTCGCTGTTTTGTGAGACCAAGGTAACACCAATTCCCGTAGTGTTCAATTGGGCAATAGTATACATAGAGGTAGTAATTTGGTACCGCTTACTTTAGTCAGATTAATGAAATCTGTTATTGAGGTTAAATCTATTGGTTAGAGGACATCTAGCGCCCACCTGAATGTGTATGGTGATCAAAACGTTAATGAAACCCACCTCGCTTAAGACCATTTGTTGGGTTGCAATACTTATTACTTGAAGACCACCGTTTGCAATCCCCTTCTCTATGAATCCCCTCCTCTATAATGCTATAATTCCCTCATGAACCAGACCTATGTATCCCTCGACCTCGAGACCACCGGCCTGAATCCCGAAACCGACGAAATCATCGAAATAGGCGCTGTCAAATTTCAGGGCGAGGAGGTCATCGATACCTTTCAAACTCTGGTCAACCCGCAGCGCCCTCTGCCATATCGAATACAGTTACTATGCGGCATCAAACAGGCGGATGTGGCGAATGCCCCTCCATTTTCAGACATAGCCGACACCCTTGTCTCGTTCATGGGAACAGACATCCTTATAGGCCACAATATCGCCTTCGATACGGGTTTTCTGGCAAAGAAAGGGATAAAGCTGGACAATGCTGCCTATGACACCCACGAACTGGCTACCATCTTCCTGTTTCAGCAGACCGATTACAGCCTAGCTTCGGTGACCAAAAATCTCGGGCTTTCCACGCCGCAACACCGCGCCCTGCCCGATGCCACCGCCACCAAAGAGCTTTTCGTAGCCCTGCTCAGCCGTGCTTATCAACTAGATATCGGCACCATCGAGGAGTTGGTGCGCCTGGCACAGAAGTCGGCTTGGAACCTCGAACCACTGTTCCGGGAGATTCTGAGGGTCAGAACCAAAACGGCTTTCTCCGATAAACGCGCCCGCTCAGGTAAGAAAGGTCACGATGCTAAAGCCCTCAGAGATGCAGGCGATAAAAAGCCTCTCGTCCCTAAAGCCGAGAAAATTCCGCTGGATATAGAGAAACTCATCGGCATCCTGGAATCGGATGGCGCCCTGTCGAAGGCATTCCCGGGATATGAGCACCGTCCCGAGCAGGTGCGCATGACTCAGGCGGTGGCTCAGGCGCTCAACCAGAGCGAACACCTCATCGTAGAAGCGGGCACGGGCACCGGCAAGTCGGTGGCATATCTGCTGCCTGCGATTTTCTATGCCTCGCAAAACAGCGTCCCTGTGGTCATTTCCACCAACACCATCAACCTTCAAGAGCAGCTCGTCGGCAAGGATATACCCGATTTGCTGCGAGCCCTGGAGATGGAACAAGACCCTGTCATCACTGACCTAAGAGCAGTCCAGGTAAAGGGAAGGGCTAACTATATCTGTTTGAAGAGGTACGAGTCGTTGCGAGCCAGCGACAGCCTTTCCGTCGATGAAGCGAGGCTGCTGGCGCGGATAAAGGTATGGCTGCAATCCACTCAAAGCGGAGACCGCTCCGAACTGAACCTGAGCGGAAACGAGTTCCCCATCTGGAGTAGATTATGCGCCGAGTTCGATGAGCGGCTGGAGGCACAATGTCCCCATCATCAGCGCGGTACCTGTTACCTCTATAAGGCACGGCAGGCTGCCGAGAGCGCCCATCTCATCGTGATCAACCACGCCCTGCTGCTATCCGACATGGTGTCAGAAAACAAGGTGCTGCCTCCCTACAGCCACCTGGTTATAGATGAGGCACACCATCTTGAAGAGGGGGCGACTAGGCAGCTCGGTTATCAAATCACTCAGCGGGATTTGAACGACCACTTCAACCATTTCAAACAGGAGGTGGGAGGACAGCGCAGCACAGGGCTGCTTTCCTGGCTTAACGACTGCTTCCGCGGCAGCAATGTGGCACTATCCCGACAGAGGCAGGTCAGACAGATTGCCGAAGCGCTCGGTGAGGAAGTGGAAAAGGCGCGGCTTCGCTCCACCCGATTTTTCGATAAGCTCCGCGAATTTATGGAGAACCATGCCTCAGACCAGGGGGAATACGACCGCAATCTGCGTTTGACCCACTCCAGCAGGGCGCAGCCCGGCTGGTCGAGGGTAGAGATTGCAGCAGAGGACCTGAACCTGACTTTAACCGCTATTGCTGACGGACTGGAACAGCTATACACCAGTCTGGAAGACCTGGGGGAGAACAATGTAGCAGGCTATGATTATCTTATAATCGAGCTGTCCACGCTGCTCTTTCAAACCAAGGAATTGAGCCAGAGGCTGGATGCAGTGATATCGCATCCAGACGCGGACAGTATCTACTGGCTCACTGTCAATACGCAGAACAGTGCAGTGGGCATATACACCGCGCCGCTCAACGTGGGCAAGATTCTGGAGAAATCGCTGTTCACCGCCAAGGACTCTATTATACTGACAGGGGCTACGTTGAGCACAGAGAATGCCTTCGAGTATATCAAGAACAGATTGGGGCTGGAATACTCCCAAGAGCTTTTGCTCGGTGCGCCTTTCGACTATCCCAACGCAGCCATGATATATTTGCCGAACGATATACCAGAGCCGGGCAGCCCGGGCTATCAGCAGGGAGTGGAGAGAGTGCTGCTGGACCTCTGCCTTTCCTGCAAAGGTCGAACTCTGGTTCTGTTCACCTCACACTCCGCCTTGCGGAATGCACAGGCCACAATCCAGGCTTCGCTGGAGCAAGAGGGCATACTGGTGCTGGCTCAGGGAGTGGACGGCTCGCCCAAGCAGCTTCTAGCTACGTTCAAAGCTAATCCCGGCACTGTATTGCTGGGCACCGCCAGCCTGTGGGAAGGCATCGATGTCGTGGGAGAGGCACTGAGCGTGCTTGTTATTGCCAGGCTGCCGTTCAATGTTCCCACCGAACCGGTATTCGCTGCCCGCGCCGAGCTATTTGATAACCCGTTCCAGCAATATGCCATACCGCAGGCTACGATACGCTTCAAACAGGGCTTCGGCCGCCTCATCCGCAGCAAGACCGACCGCGGCGCTGTCGTGATACTCGACAGGCGATTGCTCAGCAAAAGATACGGCTCCACTTTTCTGGACTCGATACCACAGTGCCACGTGGTCAAAGGCTCATCAAAAGAACTGTCCGGTACAGTGCTGCAATGGCTGAATCGCGAACCCAAAGCCAGAAAAAGGCAATAATAAATACAACTTTTCGGGGTGTCCAGAGGGGCAAAGCCCCTTTGACGAGGGTTTGGGAATGCCCCCCAAATCTAAAACTATCCCAAGATTGGGGGGGTTAGAGGGGGTTGAAATTGAAAGGAATCTACGACTTCATCGATGACCACTGGGGCAAGGCGATTGTA
>DATKWL010000151.1:0-12600 GCA_035529555.1 Dehalococcoidia bacterium
TACCGCCTACCGGCACAGGCTCCGCTGGAGCAACTATGGGTTTCCCTGACGAAACCTCAACCGCGCTGAATTTGGCTGGACAAACATCCAGACAGGTCCCGCACTTTATGCACTTGTTCTGGTTAATTACATGCACCATTCTCTTGCCGCCCTTAATTGCTTCGGATGCGCAAGCCCTGGCGCAGATACCGCAGCCCTGGCACTTGTCCGGTATGATTTGGTAGGAGATCAGTGCCCTGCAGGTCAGCGCCGGACAGCGTTTCTCTTTTATGTGAGCCTCATATTCATCTCTGAAGTAGCGAATAGTTGTCAGCACAGGGTTGGGCGCTGTCCCACCCAGGGCGCAGAGTGATCCATTCTTAATTGCGTCGCCTATTTCCGGAAGCAGTTCTATGTCTCCAGGTCTACCCTTTCCCTGTACAATGTCCTCCAGTATGTCCAGCATCTGTTTTGTTCCCAATCTGCACATTACGCATTTGCCGCAAGACTCGGACTGAGTGAAGTTAAGGAAGTACCTCGCCACATCGACCATGCACGTACTTTCATCCATCACTACCATTCCGCCGGAGCCCACTATTGACCCAGCGGCAGCAAGGGATTCGAAATCAACCGGCGAATCGAGAAAGCTGGCAGGCAAACAACCTCCGGAAGGCCCTCCGGTCTGCACTGCTTTGAACTTCTTACCGTCGAGAACGCCGCCTCCGATGCCGTAAATGATTTCACGCATCTTGATGCCCATAGGTACCTCGATAAGCCCGGTGCGTATGACTTTCCCGACGAGTGAGAAGGTCTTGGTACCTTTGCTCTTCTCAGTCCCGTAGCTGGCGTACCAGCTTGCCCCTTTACTAAGAATGGCGGACACATTTGCCCAGGTCTCAACATTATTGATGTTGGTTGGTTTCCCCCAGAGTCCCGATTGCGCAGGGAACGGTGGTCTTGAACGAGGCATGCCTCGATTGCCTTCGATGGAAGCCATCAATGCCGTTTCTTCACCACAGACGAAAGCTCCCGCGCCCTCTTTTATTTTCAGATGGAAGCTGAAACCAGAGCCCAGGATGTTATCACCGAGCAACCCACACTCCTTCATTTGTTTCATGGCTACTATAAGCCGCTTGATTGCCAATGGATATTCTGCACGAATATAGACATAACCTTCCGATGCACCTATGGCATAAGCCCCGATGAGCATTCCTTCAAGCACAGCGTGGGGGTCGCCTTCCATCACTGCTCTATCCATAAAAGCACCGGGGTCTCCTTCATCGGCATTGCATACTATATATTTAGCAGTGCCAGGTGCATCGTGGCAGAATTGCCATTTGTTTCCGGTGGGAAATCCTGCACCGCCTCTGCCGCGCAACCCTGATTTCTTCATCTCATCTATCACTTCCTGGGGCTTCATCTTCAACACCTTGATAAAGCCCTCATAGCCGCTATTGGCTATGTAATGGTAGATGTTTGCGGGGTCTATATTGCCGCAATTGCGCAGTGCTATACGGACCTGTGGTTTAAGCACAGGCAGCTCGAAGAGCCTGGGGATTCCCTCTAGGGTACCCTCGCCGCGCGTGCCCATGGCGAGGTCGGGACGAGGATTATCTCCGACCAGCCAGTCCCTGACAATCTCAGTTACAAGCTCAGTGGTTATGTTGCCGTAGAAGACACTGGGCTTGCCAGGCTTGATTATCTCAATTAAAGGTTCAGCGTAGCAAAGGCCGATGCAGCCCACCTGGATAATATCAGCCTCGACGTTGTTTTTTTCGAGTTCCTTGTCAAGGGCGTGAAGTATATCATCAGCACCTGCTGCCATGCCACAGGTAGCAGTGCCGATCAAAATACGAAGCTTCTGGCTATTCCGCATCGCCTCCCATTGCGCTTTTGCCTTCCTCTTAATATCTTCAAAACTCATTTTGCCCCCTATCTAAAAGGTAAGGAGATGAGCTAGCTTTTCTCCTTGCCTATAGCCTTCTTCGCTTTGTCTGGCGTCATCCTGCCGTGTACTCTATCGTTGACTACCACAACCGGCGCCAGGGCACAGGAACCAAAGCAAGCTACGGTTTCCAGAGTGTATTCCATATCTGACGTTGTGCCTCCGTCCTTGATACCCAGTTGATTCTCCATCTCGCTTATTATTCTGGGCGCTCCACGTACATAGCAGCCTGTACCACGGCATATCCTTATCACATTTCTGCCGGTTGGGACGAGCTTGAACTGAGCGTAGAATGTTCCTATGCCGAAGACCGTACTGGCCGGGACATGAACGAAATCGGCTATCTGCTTCATTGCTGGCTCGGGTAGATAACCTAGTTCCCGTTGTACCTGCTGGAGTATAGGAATCACCTCGCTCGGCTCACCCTTATATGAGGAAAGAATATCAGTGAGCCGGCTATCAACTTCTTTCGGGGGCTCTCGAGTAGCCGTACGTGCACATTCAGCTTTCATATTGCACCTCTTACTGGTAGGTTTCCAAGCGCCGTTTCAGCTTATTGCTGTTGCACTGAGAAGCTTGGGATTACCACTTCTCCTGGCTAAGACGGCACCATAACCAAGTCGCCATCTTTTTATCCAGTTTCCCTACCCAGCTCTCTATTTTCTTGATGTCGCCGCTGGCCAGGGCAGCCCTCTCCTCCCATGTGAGTACAACATACTCTGAAAGGGCCTTTTCCGGGTTCTCAGACATTTTTGCCAGGAACTCGCTATCTTCAGCGGCACGAGCCAGCACCTCTAGGATAGTCTCTTTACCGCCTTTAGCTGTCCTGATTTCCCCGGGCAACTTTGTAGTTGTTTCTTTCTTAGAAGCTTCTACTCTAGCCATGGTATCAACCTCCTTTCTCTACATAAAGTATAGGCTATTTGAATACCAGATACATTGGTCTTAAGGTCAATTATGTAATGTACAAAGGTACAATGTCGCACTGAATCCTGGGACAATTGCCCAGCTATTGACCAAAGATTACCATCACAAACAGAGAAAGCCCTGTGAATCCTCTGGGTATTCAATTTGCTAAGTACATAACGATGCTTTAGAATTGGCTGTGAAATCGGTTGCTAGGGGATACCCGCAAATTATGAAGGAAAAAACTCGGGTTCTGATAGCTGATGACCATGCCTTGCTGAGAGAGGCAATGAGAAATCTGCTTGACCGCGAGGATGATATAGAGATAGTAGGTGAGGCATCCGATGGCGAGGAGGCGGTGAAGCTAAGCTCCAAGCTCAAGCCCGATATTGCCATAATGGATATCGTGATGCCCAAATTAAATGGCATCGAGGCAAGCAAAGAGATTAAGAAAATAAGCCCAGCTACCGCTATTATAATCCTGACTGCCTATGATGATGCTCAATACGTTTTGGGATTACTGGAGGCAGGAGCGGCTGGCTATCTACTCAAAAGCGCACGAGGTCGCGACATAGTCGCTGCCATCCGTGCCGTGAGAGAGGGTGAGTCGGTGCTCCATCCTTCAATCATTGCTATGCTGCTTAGACGAGCTATAGGTATGCCGGCTGAAGAAAACAAGCAGAAGGGCAATGAGAACCTAACCGAGCGAGAAATCGAGGTATTGAAACTTGCAGCGACAGGGATGAGCAATAAGGAAATAGCGGAGAATTTATCTGTGACTGTGCGTACGGTGAAGGCTCATATCTCCAACTTGTTTGCTAAGATGGATGTTGCTTCACGCACCGAGGCTATACTTAAGGCTGTGAGAGAAGGATGGCTTGACCTTGATGCGACGCCCCATGGTGCCAACATTGAGTGAACCTGGCTGAATCCACGTCATGTCCGATAAAGTTTTAGTTAAGGACTGAGCATATATGTTTCCCATTGGCAAAAGATTAATCAGGCTCAGTACTCTTTCAGGATTGCTGGCTCAGGCTGAACGCCCGGAGGATATTTTCCCCACAGCGGTTGAAATAGTTGCCGATGTAATGGAGATAGAGATAGCTCTCCTTTACTCTCTGGATACCAAGAAAGGCGAATTGATTTTGTCAGCATATCGCGGCGTGCCGCAAGAATTCGCCGTGGGTGTGGACAGGATGAAGCTCGGAGAGGGTTTCAACGGGCGGGTTGCTGAGATCGGTGAACTGATGATGGTGAGCGATGCCGCTGAGGACCCGCGTTTATCCAGGGAAGCAGTGCGGAGAGAGAAGATAAAGGCTCAGCTCATAGTGCCCTTGAAATCTAGACGGAAGGTGGTTGGCACGCTCTCAGTAGCCACACGAGACAGGCGGGAGTTCAGCAAAGAAGAAGTGGAGTTGCTCACAGCAATAGGCAATCAGATTGGCATCGCTATAGATAAGGCTAATCTGTATCAGGAGCAGCTAACTATCACAGAGCTTCTGCGTTTATCTGAGGCAAAGTACAGGGAACTTTTTCAAGATGCAAGCGATAGCATCATGGTTCATGATATGGAAGGAAGAATTACTGAGGCAAATAAAGTTTGCGAAAAACTGCTCGGTTTTGCTGTGGATGAACTAGTGGGAAAGAAGGTCTCGGAGTTTTTGGAAAACGATGCCCTCGCTCTGGCACGCGATGTCAAGGAAAAACTGCTGAAGGGGGAGAGAATTGAGCACCGCTATGAGCAGCGCATAGCCAGAAAAGACGGTAGTAAGGCTATTATTGAGATGTCAAGCAGGATTATCATTTCAGGTGACCAACCAGTTGGATTTGAGCACATAGGTCGTGATGTCACCGAAGAGCGGAACATGCGCGACAACCTTCTTTTCTACCTGAAACAAGTCCTGAGAGCGCAGGAGGAGGAAAGGAAGCGCCTTTCACGCGAGCTCCACGATGACACTAGTCAATCGATGCTGTTGTTAATACACCGATTAGACGCATTGGCTTCTGACCCGGCAAATCAAATCTCAGAATCTGTCCAGGAGCAACTCACGGAGTTGCACGGTTTGTTGGTGGAAACCCTGGATGGGATACGGCGCTATGCTCAAGAACTCAGGCCGGCTATCCTGGACGATATGGGATTGATTGCGGCTCTGGAGTGGCTGGCGGAGAATATAAACCGTGAGGGGGATACGAAGGTCATTGTCGAGGTGAGTGGAGGCGGGCAGGAATTATCTATAGAAGCTAAACTGGTTCTTTTCCGTATTGCACAGGAGGCTTTGAGTAATGTCAAAAGGCATTCCGGGGCAACACAGGCCACAGTTAGCCTGAAGTATGAGGAGGGCAAGATAACCTTAACTGTGGCTGATAACGGAAAGGGCTTTGAATTACCTCCGCGTCTGAGCGACATGGCCAACTTGGGCAAGCTGGGTCTCACCGGCATGGAGGAGCGTGCCAAGCTACTTGGAGGCGCCCTCCTAGTTAAGTCTAAACCTGGCGAGGGGACAATAGTAGCCGCCGAATTGCCGCTAGAGGGTAAATAGCAGTAGGGCATCTTAAGATTTACAAATATGCCAGTACCATATTATTGACCACAGCTACCAGAGCCATGACTACATAGGGTGTGAGCAAAAACACGAAAGCCGCCCGGGCAAACCCCTTGAAGCCAAATCTGAGGAATATAAATCGTGCAACAATAGCTGCAATTGATATGGCAGTGACTGCTGCCAGGTCAGCTAGGAAAAGCCCCCCGAAACCGCCCTTCTCCAGTGCCCAGCTAGCCAGTGGCCCGCCTTCGTTGAGGTATCTTTTCCCGCTCAATTCCAGGACGGCGTAGGTGCTGGCGTAGTCCAGCAGGGCTACAAAACCGGCAAAAGCCACCAGCCAGGGCAAACGCCATCGCCACAGGAATCTCGACGCCACCTCAACATACCGTTCGGCGCGGCGGTCCCGCTCTTTAGCTTTCCTCAGCCTGTATCTCATCCAGGCGAGAACAGAGTTCATCGAATTCTTTTCTTCCAACCCCTCATCCCAACTTCTCTAACGATTTACCTAAGCTGCCTGCAATCTAAAAGTATAATATAACCTCTATCACTATTGTATCCTACTTTTGTACTGGGTGCGGTACTAGCCTAGATGGATTATCTTCGCGCTGTGGATTTAAAAAAGTAGGGGCGTTCAATTGAACGCCCCTACGAGTGAATTTCAGAGTCTGGCTTATACAGCCTGGTAGATTACCCCCATGTTCACATTCTGCTCTAGAAGCTGCTCCAGCCTCTCCACCTTCTTTTCATGAGAGAATTTAGCCTTGCTGAACGCCCCCTCTATGGAGTCCAGCGTTTGTCGTGTATCTTCTTTCACCATGACTATAGGCACATTGGCCGATTGGGCGAGGTTGAGGACATTGGGAACAGGGTTTATGTTGTTCGTCAGGATAAGACAGCTTATCGAGCTCTCCAATGCCGCCAGTTGAATATCAGGACGGTCTCCACGGGTGATAACTGCCTTCTTGGGCTTGAGGCTTAGGTAGGATAATGCCGAGTCGGAGGACATTGCACCCACCATCACGCTCTCCACGAGTTCCTCGGAACGCTCGGGAGAATTGAGGATGCTGCCGCCCAGGTGCTCGGCTAGCTCACCCACGCTGATGGTGAATAGAGCACGGTCCTCGGGCAGAACGCCAAGGACTTTGATGCCTCCTTTTTCCAGAGATGGAACAAGATTTGATTTCACCTGCTCCATCCTACGTTCAGGAACAGCGTTGATTAGCACGCCCAGCAATCGTCCCCCTATCGCCTTTGCTGCAGAGGTGATTTGATTGACATCCAGGTCGGTCTGATAGCGGACAATGAGTATGATTTTGGCACCCAGAGCTTCCACAATTTTGCCCTCTACAACCGCTGCAGCGCTGCCGGACTTGAAGTCACCTACTCCTTCAACTAAAACAACATCTTTGCCCTGCGAAACCTTAGGGAAAGCATCTTTTATCTTATTAAGCCAGACAGGATCCTTTTCGTTCGCAACGGCTGCGAAATCCTTGGCGCTGAGCGAGACGGGACAGAGCAAAGCCAGAGGCTCACTCAGGGTGAGGGCGTTTTTTATGAATTCTGCGTCTTTATCGGTAGCGCCGGCAGTTTCTGGAAGGATGGCTATGGGCTTAAAGAACCCTACTTTGCGCCCGGCCGTCTTGAATTTTCTACCCAGAGCGGCGCATAGAACACTTTTCCCCGCCCCTTCACCCATAGAGGTAAGGTATAGAGAAACCATCGTAAACCCCCTTATTCACACACCGATCTAAGCTTAGTGAATACCGCTAAAAGAGTATATCACATCTTTAATCTCTGTCCAAGGCGATAGCTGCCCTCGAAAAAAGGGTGCACTTCTGTTAGAATGCCCGAAGGCATTGATATAAAGGTTCCCACAGTGCTAAGGAGGGCAGATGAAAAAGCTATGGGCACCCTGGAGGGTGGAGTATATAAAGAGTGAAAAGGCTACGGGATGTATCTTCTGCCAGAAGCAGGAAGAGAACCGCGACCAGCAAAATTATATCCTCTTCAGAGGAAAGACGAATTTAGTAATTCTAAATACCTATCCTTATAATCCCGGGCACCTGATGGTGGCACCTTTCAGACATTTAGCATTACTCGATGATTTGACCGATAAGGAGCTGTTCGAGCACTTTGACCTGGTGAGGAGAAGCGCCAGGGCTATAAAGGAAGCATACAAACCCGAGGGGTTTAACATCGGAATAAATCTGGGTCGGGTGGCCGGCGCCGGGGTGGAGGGCCATGTCCATACTCACATTGTGCCTCGCTGGAACGGAGATACAAACTTCATGCCGGTGTTATCAGATACAAAGGTGTTGCCCGAAGCCCTTGCAGCAACCTATACTCAATTGAAAGGTAAAATTTCGTTGAAATGACCTGTACGACAAGGGTTTTTACCTCTAGACTTTCCCCTTGATTTGACTTATACTATAATGGGATAGTGAAAAATTTCACAAAATCTGGAGGGTTGAGAGAGTCGCTGTAGATTTAAGATGCAGCAGGATATTGAAGCTCTAAATATAATCTGCTCATTGTATACCTCTTGGAGCACCTATAAGCTGCCTTCATCTTTGGACTCTTAATTTTCGGTGTTAAACTAACTACTCAACAGATTTCGTGTTTAAATAATACACGTAGAACTTACACAGGAGGTTTTAACATGTGGACAACTGAGAGTAGAGGAATTGCACGTGCCGAGGAGGCAGTGAAGCAGTTCCTACCCCCCTGTCAAATAAAATGTCCCATTAACGAGGATATTCAACGTACAAATGTGCTTATCTCCCTGCTTCCCGAGGACCCGAATCAGGCGAGGGAAGGGATAATACAGATAAGCGAGTATCTTTATGAGAAGAACCCCTTCTTCAATATCTGCGGCTATATCTGCGGCCTGTGCGAGCTGGAGTGCAACTACAAGACAAAAGGCGGTGCGGTAAGGAGAAGGCTCCTGAAAAGGTTCCTCTCAGATACCTTCACGGACTATTTGAACCAGAAAGAGGAATTCAACATCGTCAAATCCAAGGAGAATGTGGCGGTCATAGGCGGTGGCCCTGGCGGCCTGATGTGCGCCTATGTTCTGAGCAAGAAGGGTTATCGTGTTACTATATTTGAATCCTCCAATAGATTGGGAGGGGCGCTTTGGCTGATACCCAACTATCGCCTGCCCGAAGAAGTCCTGAAAACTACAGTTGATAACCTGGTAAGAATTACCGGGATAGATTTAAAGTTCGGGACCAAGCTGGGCGAGGGCAAGCTCACGCTGGAGAGACTGAAGAACGAAGGATACAAGGCTGTCTTCCTGGCCAAAGGAACTCCTTACCCCAGAGTCTTGACCTTCGATGGTCAGGTTGTGGAAGGGCAGGACCTCTCAGGTGTGATGTACGGTCACACGCTTCTTTATGAGGTCAGTCACGGAAATATCGAACCTAATTACTTTAGCGGAAAGAGACTGGTTGTTATCGGCGGCGGCAATGTGGCCTTCGATGTTGCAAGGACGGCGAGAAGGTTGGGTGGTAGTGTGACCGTTGTCTGC
Source organism: Dehalococcoidia bacterium (assembly GCA_035529555.1). Lineage (GTDB taxonomy): Bacteria > Chloroflexota > Dehalococcoidia > SZUA-161 > SZUA-161 > VGNW01. The sequence continues at coordinate 8,903 of DATKWL010000151.1, forward strand.
CTGGAGTCCGAGGACAAGTCCTCCAGGGATGGCATCCCCGCTGACGAAGAGGAGATAAGAGCAGCGTGGGAAGAAGGGCTGAGGATAGTATACTCACGCGGCGTACAGAAGATTATCGGTGAACAGGGCAAATTCAAGGGAATCGACTGTCCCAAGTGCACCAGCGTATTCGATGATGTAGGTTTCAATCCTAAGTTTGATTGCACCGATTGCATCGACATAAAAGGAGACATACTTGTAATCACCGTGGGACAGGTGCCCGATAGGGCCTTCTTGCAGAGGGAAGGTATCCTTGATGAGAGAGGCCGGATTGCGGTTGACCCCTTCACCCTGCAGAGTCTGCGGAAGGAGCAGGTGTTCATAGGCGGCGATGTCAGGCGCATAGGCTTCATGGTAGAGGCTATGAAAGAGGGCATGTTGGCCGCTGATTCAATAGAGCGATATCTCAGAGGCCTGGACATGAGAGAGGGCAGGAAGAGGGATTATGAGGGCTATGGTCTTCCGCTGAGAAAAAGCTACAAGCCTGAAATCGAGGTAGTATGGATACCACCCGAGAAAAGACTGCACTTCCAGTTGTTCGAGAGAGGTCTTACGCTTGAAGAGGCCAGGGCCGAGGCTAAAAGGTGCGCCACCTGTGGTCCGTGCGTATCCTGCAAAGCCTGCGTTTCCATCGGCTTCGAAAAGTCGCTGTATGCGGTGGAGGTGGACAGAGAGAGATGCAGCGGTTGCGCTATATGTGTATATGCCTGCAATTACGATGCTGCTCATCTAATAAATGTGGAAGGCAAGACTGTATCGTCAACAGATATGTTCAAGTGCAAATCATGCGGGATGTGTGTCGTTGCCTGCCCTTCGGATGCCAGAAGGCTGGTCGACGATGATACCGAGGAGAGAATTGCCAGAGTTTGCGCGGCTCTGAAATAAACGTTCAAAGGGGATGAAGAAATGGCTACGTATGAACCAAAACTGGTGTGCTTTTCCTGCAAGTTCGGCTGGGGTTATCTGGCAGACGAACATGAATTAGCCAAGCAGGTAAAGAACTGGATACCCATAATCTGCAGCGGCAAGGTCGATAGCTCTCACATTCTCAATGCTTTCAAGCAGGGGGCTGACGGGGTGCTCATACTCGGTTGTCGCGGCGGCGATTGTCACTACCAGGATGGTAACTATGAAGCCAAGAAGAGGGTTATTCTTCTTCATAAATTGCTCGAATCCTACGGGATAGAGAAAGAGAGGCTGAGGATAGAGCTTGCTATGGACCCCGAGGGCAAGAGAATCCCTGTTCTTGTCAAAGAGATGAGCGAGCGACTCAAGAAATTAGGGCCTGTAAAGAAAATAGAGGAGCCTGCGAAAACCGCGTCAGCGGTCTAAATTAGGAAAGGAAGCGAGGATGGCAGACAAACCGAAAGTCGCTATTTGCTGGCTGGGCGGTTGCGGAGGTTGCGATGAGGCAGTGGTAGATATTAACGAAGTCATTCTAAAAGTCGTGGATGCCGTGGAACTGGTGTTGTGGCCGGTGGCGCTGGATTTCAAGTACCACCATATTGAGGCCATGAAAGACGGCGAAATAGCGCTGAGTATAATCAACGGTAATGTCAGGAATTCGGAGCAGGAAGAGGTAGCCAAATTACTGAGAAATAAATCTCAACTTGTCCTGGCATTCGGCGCCTGTGCCTGTTTCGGCGGGACGCCCGGTATGGCTAACTTTAGAACTAAAGAGGACATCTTCAACTGGGTCTATCGTGATGCTCCTACTGTGGTTAATCCCAAGAAGAATGTGCCCCAACCGAAAACACAAGTAGATGGTAAAGAACTGACGCTGCCGGAATTTTACGAGCAGGTCTTTGCGCTGAATCAGGTCATAGATGTTGATTATTACCTCCCGGGCTGCCCACCGCCGCCTGACCTGGTAGTACATGCCATAACGGCAGTGCTTGAAGGCAAATTGCCACCCAAGGGCTCAACGCTTGCGCCACACAAAGCCCTCTGTGATACCTGTCTGCGTAATAAGACAAAGCCAGACAAGCTTGCCTTAAAAAATATCAAGAGGATTCACGAGATAGAAGCAGCCTCAGATACCTGTTTCCTCAATCAGGGGGTAATCTGTCTCGGCCCCGCCACGAGAACAGGTTGCGGCGAAGCCTGCATAAACATAAACATCCCTTGCCGAGGTTGTTTCGGCCCTGTTGAAGGAGTTGTGGACTCGGGAGCAAAGTTCGTGTCCGCACTAGCTTCAATTATAGATGCAGAAGATGATGAAGAGATGCAGAGGATTATTGAGAAGATAGACGACCCCGCAGGCTATTTCTATCGTTTTACATTACCGGTATCCCTTCTGAAGAAGAAAAGGGTTTAACAAATTTGAGGAGCGGCTAAGATGTCTAAGAAGGTAACGATAAGCCCCGTAACAAGGCTTGAAGGCCATGGGAAAATTGAGATTTTCATGGACGACAAAGGGAACGTGGAGGATGCCTACTTCCAGGTATTAGAACTGAGAGGTTTTGAAAGGTTCTGTATCGGCAGACCGGCGGAGGAGATGCCCAGAATAGTACCTAATATATGCGGCGTCTGTCCATCCCCGCATAATATGGCTTCCACGAAAGCCCTGGACGACCTGTACAGCGTTGAACCTACTCCTACTGCAAAGCTGATACGCCAGCTCCATTACAATGCGTTTTATGTTGAGGACCATTACATCCATTTCTTCTTCCTTGCCGCGCCTGATTTTGTTCTCGGTCCCGACGCAGATCCTGCAGTGAGAAATATCGTGGGTGTAATTCAGAAAGTGGGTATGGAAATCGGTGGTAAGGTGATTAATATCAGAAAAAGATGCAGGGAAATAATTAAACTCATTGCCAGTAAGCCCTGTCATCCTGAAGGGGGATTACCCGGTGGCGTCCCCAGAGGCATAACCGAGGAGGAGAGGAAGTGGATAAAGGAAACCGCTGATGATTGTGTCGAGTTTGCTCAATTCGCCTTGAAGCTGTTTAAGGATATTGTGCTTGCCAATAAGAAATATCTTGACCTTGTGCTCAGCGATAGCTACGGATTGAAGACTTACTATATGGGGCTGGTCGATGATAAGAAAAAGGTCAATTTCTACGAAGGCAAGCTGCGAGTGGTGAGCCCCTCCGGAGGCGAGTTTGCTCTGTTCGATCCGCATGATTACATTAGCCACATAGGTGAATGGGTTGAACCCTGGACATATATAAAACTGACCCATCTGAAGAAGGTGGGCTGGAGCGGCCTTATCGAGGGCGATAAGACGTCTCTGTACCGTGTGGGACCACTTGCCAGGCTAAATGTAGCAGAGGGAATGGCAACTCCGCTGGCACAGAAGGAATATGAGAAGATGTATGACACGCTCGGCGGCAAACCCAGCCATCATACCCTGGCTTTCCATTGGGCCAGATTGATTGAAGCCCTTCAGGCTGCGGAGGATATGCAGCGAATTGCTAACGACCCCATGCTGACCAGCAAAGATATACGCAATATGAATTTAAGGCTGAAGAGAGTCGGTATCGGTTGTGTAGAGGCAGCAAGAGGGACGTTAATCCATCATTATGAAACCGACGATCGTGGACTGATTACGAAAGCGAACCTGATTGTTGCAACTCAACACAATGCAGCCCCGATATGTGTTTCGGTGAAGAAGTCTGCTCAGGGTTTTGTAAAGGGTTCGGTGGTAAAAGAGGGGT
>DATKWL010000152.1:0-8741 GCA_035529555.1 Dehalococcoidia bacterium
GATTATGACTGTCCTCTGATGATTCACTGACATATATGAACATGATTCGGGAACCTAAACACCCCGCTATTTTTTCAGCGAAAGGTATAGCGAGTTGTGCCAGCTCCGAGCCGTCAAGCGGAACGAGGATTCTATTGTACAAACCCTTACTCCTCCTTTAAGAGAATTGGCTGCAAGACCGGGTAATGAGAATGTCGCCGCAAAAGGATTAAATTCCGAGAAATAAGTCAAGCCGATTTATCAAAATCATTGTACTACAATTTGCAGGCTGGATAAAATGCAGGAGGCCACAATGCTTGAATATTGCAACTCATCTAATACCAATCGCCTTTCTTTGATGAGTCAATCAGTCGCTTATTTGACATTACGACTTTGTAGATGCTACATTTGGGTCGAGCACAGAATATTTATTAATTAACCAAAGCAGCTTCATCTCTCTATATGGGAAAGGCGAGATTGGTGTGCCTGTTATACGCGGTATACCCTTAAATTTGAAATTAGAGTAGATACTACACAGATAAGTATTCGATAGGTATTCGAGCCTCAATCCTTAGCTTGAGGACCGGACAGGTAGTGCAGAAGTAGACTGCTAGATTCAATAAGCTTGCAAGCTCATCAAAAATGAAGGAGTATTCGGAGGAAATAAAGTCAGCAGTCATCTCAGCTCCGGTATGCTGGCACTTCAGTTTACAGTAGCGGCGAAAATCCAAAATATATTTCATTTACGGAAATCAATGTGGCATCAAATAGATTTGTTAACATTTTGAGGAAGATACTGAATGAACCAATCAAAATAGATATAAACAGCCGAGGAAAATTAATTTCGTTAACGACTTGCCAGAGACCATCTCCGGTAAGGTCAGTCACAATGAGTTAAAACGACAGGAGTGGCAAAATTGGCAACGCAGGAAGCAGAAAATGGCATTTGTTTTTTTGTTTACAAAATATAGTTTTTCTAATAATATTATGAAACCATCAATTACTTTGCAAGATTCCATTTCCAGATTCGTTAATATACCCTTCATCCTAAGCATAAACAAGATAATAATTCCAGCCTGATTGGGGGTGCTATGGATAAGGTTATAGTTACCGCGGCTATTACCGGCAGTATCCATACCCCGGCAATGTCCCTATATCTGCCAATTACGCCCTGGCAGATTGCCGATGAAACAGTGCGAGCATACGAGGCCGGTACAATGTGAATTGATTGAAGGAGGCTATATGAAGTACTTCGATGATTTCAGGGTTGGCGAGATAGAGATAACCAGGGCAAGGACAATTACAGAGACTGATATAGTCAACTTCGCTGCTTTGACCGGAGACTGGTACCCTCTTCATAGTGATGCGGAATACTCTAAAAAAGGCCCATTCGGGGAAAGAATAGCTCATGGTTTGTTGATTCTTTCGATAGCGAATGGCTTAATGCCGCTCTATGACATGGCGATTGTTGCTTTCTATGGCATGGACAAGGTCAGGTTTACAGCACCGACCAAGATTGGTGATACCATCCATGTGGAACTGGAGGTTACGGAGAAGCAGGACAAGGGTGAAATAGGCGGAGTTATCACTTTGAAGGAATCGGTCAAGAATCAGAGAGGGGAGGCTGTGGCGGTTTCATCCAAGAAGGTAATGCTTGCCAAGAAGCCAAAGTAAGAGAAAAATTTCGAGATGCAAACAGCAGTAATGTTCCAAGGAGGAGCAGATGGGTAAGAGAATGAGAGATGAAGTAGAGAAGCTTCATAACCTGCGCAAGGAAATAGAAAAGATGGGTGGAGAGGAGACGATCAAAAAACAGCACGAGAAAAACAAGCTGACCGCTCGGGAGAGAATAAACCTCCTGTTTGAAAAGGGTACTTTCGTCGAAGTGGGTATGCAGGGAAATGAGGAGGGTACTCAAGAGCTTGTTCCGGCTGATGGTGTGATTACCGGTTATGGCAGGATAAACGATGGGAATATGTTGAGAGAAGCAGCAGTCGCAGCTTACGATTTCACGGTACGCGGCGGCTCCATGGGGGTTATTAACGAGGCCAAGGTAACGAGAGTAAGAGAGTTAGCCCTTAAACACAGGATACCTATGATATGGCTGGTAGATTCAGGAGGCGCCCGTCTGGGCAAAGGCGGTTTCGGTGTCGAAAGAATACCCTACTTCGCCGATACAGGATACCTGTTCAAGGAAGAGGCTTTGATGTCGGGAGTAATCCCGCTCATTGCAGCCATGATGGGGCCCGGATATGCAGGCACTGCATATATCCCCGGGCTTTCCGATTTTGTGCCTATGGTGAAGGGAAAATGTGCTATGGGGCTGGGGGGGCCTTCACTGGTAAAAATGGTGATAGGCGAGGATTTGACAGACGACCAGTTGGGAGGTTCCAGAGTTCACTGCGAGATGAGCGGTTGCGGAGACCTCGAACTCAACTCGGATGAGGCATGTATTGAGGCGATAAAGCTGTACCTTTCCTTCTTCCCGCAGAACTGCGACCATAAACCCATGCGAGCTAAGTTCGCTGGAGACCCCGCGGCTCTTATCGATGACAGCATTCTGGATATCATACCTGATAATCCCTCGCAGATTTTCGATATGCACGAGCTTATAAAACATATAGTGGACAAACGAGACGATAAACCAGACTATTTTGAGCTCAAGCCCAGGTGGGCGAGGAACATAATCATTGCTTTCGCCAGGATAGGCGGCTATCCGGTAGGGATTGTGGCGAATAATCCCATGTTTCTCGGGGGAATCATCGATGTGGATGCCTCAGACAAAGCGGCTCGCTTCATCTGGCTCTGCGATGCCTTCAATATACCCCTGCTCTTCCTCTCAGATGTGCCCGGCTACATGGTGGGCTCCAGAGCGGAAAAGGCGGGCATCATCAGGCATGGCGCGAAGATGATTCATGCAGTTGCCGAGGCTACAGTTCCCAAACTCACTGTCATTGTGAGGAAGTCCTACGGAGCCGGATACTACGGCATGTGCGGCAGGGCTTTTGACCCCGACCTCTTGATTGCCTATCCCGGGGCTGAAATAGCAGTTATGGGCGCTGAAGGCATGGTATCAATAGTAGCCAGAAAACAACTGGCGGTTGCGGAGAAACCGCAGGAACTGGTGGAGCAGCTTGCGGCACAACTGAGACAACACATCAGTATAGATAAGACAGCCGCCCTGGGACTGGTAGACGATGTGGTTGACCCCAGAGAAACCCGGAGAGCGCTTTTTTATGCCCTCGAGCGCACCAGGGACAAGAAAATTTTCAGGCATCCTCGGAAGCATGGCGTTTACCCTGTTTAGGAGGTCTCAATGTATCAGACTCTGGTAGTGGAGATTAAGGACAAGGTCGGCAGAATCACTCTATCGCGCGAGGATAAGAGGAACTCAATCTCACCAACTATGATGAACGAGCTTCTGGATGCGTTTCAGAGGTTGAACGATGACCCCAATGTTGGGGTGATTGTCCTGACAGGGGCAGGAATCAGGGTCTTCTGCTCCGGCGCTGATATCAGCGAATCCATCGCTGCCGGCGCGAGCTTCATTGAACGGTATGAAGAGCAGAGGAAGTTCGCCGAGCTTTTCAAGCTTATTATCGGGCTGAAGAAACCCCTTATCGGTCGCATAAACGGTCATGCCATGGGGGGTGGGCTCGGATTGGCTGCTGCCTGTGACATAGTCATCACCGCTGACGACTGTAAGTTTGCGACCCCCGAGGTGAATATCGGTCTTTTCCCCTATGTAATCATGACCACCCTGGTAAGATTCACCAATTCGCCTAAAAAACTCCTGGAGATGATGTTAACGGGCGAAAGGATTGACGCTAAAGAAGCTCAGCAACTCGGCCTGGTAAACCATGTTGTGCCTCGGGATGAACTCGATGCAAAAGTGGAGGAAATCGCCAGGAAGATTGCCAATAAGAGTCCGGCTACACTCAGACTTGGCAGAAGGGCGTTCTATACTATGCGGGACATGGACTATGAGAAAGCCCTGGAGTATCTGGGGGCGATGCTGGCGATAAACACACAGGCTGAGGATGTGGCTGAAGGTATTGCATCCTTTATAGAGAAACGAGAGCCGAAGTGGAAAGGCAAGTAACCGAAAGGAGTAAGATGGGTCTCGAAGACAAAGTGGTGATAACAGCAGCTTTGACGGGCGTAGCGGCTAACCGTGACCAGTGTAAGTGGATTCCCTATACGCCCAAAGAGATCGCCGAGGATGCGCTTGCTTGCTACAATGCGGGAGCTTCGGTGGTGCATATCCATGCCAGGGAAAACGATGGCAGCCCATCCTGGCGGGTGGAGGTGTTCAGGGAGATTATGATTGAGGTGAGAAAAAGATGTCCCATCATAATCAATTACTCAACCGGCGCTGTTCTCACAGAAAGGGATGCCAGAATTGCCCACATTAGGGATTTGAAGCCAGAGATAGCGGCTTTAAACATGGGCACGATGAACTACGCCAAATACAGCCCCAAGCGGAAGGACTTCGTCTTCTCGGTGGTCTTTCATAATCCCTTCGAAGACATTATGTTCTTCCTGGATACCATGAAAAAGAATGATGTCAAGCCGGAATGCGAGTGTTTCGACCTCGGCCATCTTGAAAGCATATTTCCTCTTATGGATATGGGGCTGCTCAAGAAGTTTCAGGTAAGTCTGATTATGGGTGTGGTTGGTGGGATGGCTGCTACTGCCAGAAATCTGGCATACGTGTCCAGTCTGGTTCCTCAGGGCGCTGCCTGGGAGGTGATAGGCATCGGTCAGGAGCAGTGGCTGTTAATAGCAACAGCGCTGTCTCTGGGAGGGAACATAAGAGTAGGCCTTGAGGATAACTTCTATCTATCGCCCGGTGTTATGTCGCAGGGGAACGGCCCGCTGGTGGAGAAAGCAGCGAGAATGGCACGGGATGTGGGAAGAGAGCCCGCAACCGTCGAAGAAGCGAGAGCTATTCTGGGAGTTCCCAAGGTAAGCGGTGTGAAATCCTGAACTTATTTACTATAAGTTTATTTGGGGAGAATGACTATGGAGTTTAGATTCACTGAAGAGGAGGAGACATTCCGTCAGGAGGTCAGACAGTGGCTCAAGGAAAATATTTCGCCGAGATGGATTGAACTTGACGCAGGATTATGGGAGGAGACGGAGGAGTCGTGGGCTCTTCTGCGCCAGTTCCAGCGCAAATTAGGGCAGAAGGGCTGGCTGGCGCCGGCTTACCTCAGAGAGTACGGTGGCTCGGAGATGAGCCATTTGAAACGGCTCATCCTTTCTGAGGAGCTGGCATATCACAGGGCGCCTTTCGGAATCGAGACGGAGATTTCGGTAAACTGGGTGGGGGGCGCCCTTTTCCTGTTCGGAGACGAGAAGCAGAAGAAGAAGTACCTGACTGAAGTCGCTACGGGAGAATCGTGTTTCTGCCTGGGCTACAGCGAACCAAACTCTGGCTCGGATTTAGCCTCAATCCAGACGCGAGCTGTGGAGGATGGTGATAGCTGGGTCATCAACGGGCAGAAGACCTGGTGCAGCTTTGCCCACTACGCTACCTATTGCTGGCTGGGCGCCAGAACTGACCCCGATGTGCCCAAACATAAGGGCATCAGCATGTTCATTATAGATATGAAGACTCCGGGTATCACCGTCCGACCCCTGATAAACATTCTGGACCGCCATTCCTTCAACGAAGTCTTTTTCGATGATGTGCGCGTTCCCAAAGATGCCTTGATCGGGCAGAAGAATAACGGATGGTATCAGCTTGCGATGGCGCTGGATTTCGAACGCTCTCTGATAGGCACAGCCGCAGCAAACCAGTGCCTTATCGAGGAATTACTGCAATATGCCAGGGAAACCAGAATTGATGGCAAAAGCCTTAGCGATGACCCCTTGATTAAGGATGAGTTAGCGGGGCTGGCGGTGGAAAACGAAGTGCTCCGCATGATGTGCTACCGCATCGCCTGGATGTACAGCAAGGGCCTTCATCCCAGCTACGAGTCATCCATGTCATTGCTGTCCTGCAGCGAACTCCTGAGACGCATAGCCAATGTGGGCATGCGCGTACTTGGTCACTATGGGGAATTGGACAGGGACTCCAAATGGGCTGTTTTCAATGCCAGGATGATGCGCACCTATTTGAGTTGCATCTCCATCGGGGTGGGTGGAGGCACCAATGAGATTCAACGCAATATCGTGGCAATGAGGGGATTGGGGCTGCCCAGGCAACAATAGGAAGTGTCCAAGCCGTAATGAGAAAAGGGGCTTGACGGGGAGAGAGCTTGGATTTTCGATTTAGCGAGCAGGAAGAGGCCTTTCGCGGGGAAGTCGATGACTTCATAAAGAAAGAGCTCCCAGAGCACTGGACTGAGGAGTGTCTCTACTGGCCCGGTGGATATGGTACTATCCCCGACTTCGAGGGACTAAGCCCCGCTGCTGAGAAGTTCCGGCGCAAATTGGCTGACAGGGGTTGGCTCGCTCTCACATGGCCCAAAGAATACGGTGGCGGTGAGCGTTCGCAGATTGAGCAAGCTATCTTTCAGGAGCGGATTAGCTATTACAGGGCGCCGGGGCCCGGGGTAGCCACCCTGATTGCTGGACCGACCATACTCCAGTTTGGAAGTGAGGAAACCAAACGGGAATGGTTGCCCAGGATTGCCAGAGCCGAGATAAGGTTCTGGCTTGCCTACAGTGAACCCAATGCTGGCTCTGACCTGGCAGCAATTCAGACCAGCGCTGACGAGGATGGCGACGACCTAATCATCAAGGGGCAGAAGACCTGGAGCAGTGGAGCCCATGTGTCGGATTATGCCTGGATGCTGGCGAGGACGGATCCCTCTGCTCCTGCGCATAAGGGAATCTCGCTCATCATCGTAGATAACAGGTCGCCAGGCATCAGCATTCGACCTCTTATTAATATCTGCGGCTTGCACTCGTTCAACGATGTATTCTTCGACAATGTGAGGGTACCCAAAAAGAACATCGTAGGGCAGAAGAACAGGGGCTGGTATTACGCCATGGCAGCGCTGGACTACGAGAGATTGGTGGTGCCGATAGGCAACTTCCAACGGACCTTTGAGGATCTGGTAGAGTGGGTGAAGGGGATGAAACTCGATGGGCAATCCCAGAGCGAAGATTTTCTGATAAAAGATAGGTTGGCTGAACTCGCCATTGAGATTGATATGGCGTACATGTTCTTCTGGCAAATCGCCTGGATGCTGGACAAAGGGCTGCTGCCGAACATCGAAGCCTCTGTGTTCAAACTGGTCACCACAGAACTGAGCAGGAAGTTGGCACATACGGCTATGAATGTGATGGGGCATTACGGTGAGCTACATCCCGATGTCCGATGGGCGCCGTTGAAGGGGAAGGCGTGTTTTGGCTATCTGGACTGCATCTCTGCCCTGGTGGGGGCTGGTAGCTCGGAGATTCAGCGCAACATTGTTGCGATGCGGGGATTGGGGTTGCCCTGGGCATAGTTGTTAAGAAGAATATCACCTGTTTGGCTGAGCAGAGTTCATTCTTTAATGGGGGGAGGCAAAAATGGATTTCGGTTTGAGCGAAGAACAGGAAATGTTGAAGAATTCGGCACGTGATTTCCTTCAGAAAGAGTGCCCCAAGCAACTGGTCAGGGAGCTCGATGAGAGCGATAAAGGTTATTCGCCCGAGTTGTGGCAGAAGATGGCGGAGCTGGGATGGATGGGGTTGCCCTTCCCCGAGAAATATGGGGGCGGTGGCGGCAGTTTTATGGATTTAGTGATTCTGCTGGAGGCTATGGGATACAATGTCGTGCCGGGGCCCTTTTTCTCAACGGTGGTGCTGGGCGGGCTGGCGATACTGGCTGCGGGGAGCGAGGAGCAGAAGAAGGAATTGCTGCCCAGGATTTCCAGCGGAGGTGCCAGGCTCGCACTGGCGTTAACCGAGCCCAGCGCGAGATATGAGGCAGCCTATATCAAGACTGTCGCCAGAGCGCATAATGGCAACTACATCATTAAAGGCATTAAGCTTTTTGTTCTTGATGCTCATGTCGCCGATTACTTGCTCTGCGTGGCTCGAACCAGAGCGAGCGGCAAACCTGAGAATGGAATCACGGTGTTCATGGTTGACTCGAAAAGCCCGGGGGTGAAGTGCACTCTTTTGAAAACCCTGGCGCGAGACAAACAATGCGAGGTTATCTTCGAAAATGTGAGCGTGCCCAGGGACAACATAGTGGGCGGGCTGAACAAGGGTTGGCAGGTTGTGCAGGATTTGATGCAGAAAGCAATCGCCGCCAAGTGCGCAGAGATGGTGGGCGGCGCGCAGGCTGCGCTGGACATGGCTGTTGCCTACGCCAAGGAGAGGGTGCAGTTCAACCGACCTATTGGCAGTTTCCAGGCTATACAGCATCATTGCGCCAATATGGTGAGCGATGTGGATGGGGCTCGCTTCGTCACCTACAAAGCTGCCTGGAAAGTCTCCGAGGGGCTTCCCTCCACCTTCGATGTAGCTGTGGCTAAAGCCTGGACTGGCGCAGCTTATGGCAGGGTTACACTTCTGGGGCATCAGATATTCGGGGCGGTGGGCTTCACTATGGATCACGATATGCATCTCTATTACAGGCGAGCCAAAGCTGGCGACATACTGTTCGGGGACAGCGCCTTTCAGCGTGCAATTGTAGCGCATGAGCTGGGTCTTTAGAGCATAAGTATCGGCGGGACGGAGCCAAATAAAACTGCGTAAGGGCCTCATTTTAACTTAAGGGAGGTGGTTAATGGACGATAGACGGGTAGCTATTCTGG
>DATKWL010000153.1:0-5195 GCA_035529555.1 Dehalococcoidia bacterium
AATGACAGGTTTAATTCCGGAGGGCAATAGGTGCTCTGGATATATCTTAGTCGAGCTTTTCTCTCCGATGAGCAGCTTAACCGAAAGACCATCAGCAATAGCCTTTTCAGCGAGCGCTATCAACGGGGCTACCCCGACGCCACCAGCCAACAGAAGCATGTTGCGCGATGATGGATGAATTTCAAAGCCCTTGCCCAGCGGCCCGAAGATATCTACGATATCGCCCGCTTTTCGCTGTGCCAGCCATTCGGTGCCCCGCCCGATAACCGTAAACAACAGTGCAATTCCATCTTTATATATGCGATGGATGCCCAGGGGACGCCTCAGTGGCATATCATGCCCCTCGCCGCATCGCACCATGACATATTGCCCTGGAATACCAGTCTTAGCTATCTCAGGAACCTTAACCCTCATGAAGTGGATGTTCGGCAGTATTTCGTTGTTGGAAATGACGGGAGCTTTTGCTAGTTTCATCTTATTCAACTCAAGTCAGATTTTACACTACTCCTCGAAATACTCTTTAAAACTTGACCATTTGTAATCCTGTGGCGAAGAAACCAATCCAGCCTTGACAGGATTGTTATGCATATAATTGAGCTTTTCCAAGAGTTTTTCCTCACTATGAACGTTGAAATCATAGAATCCTGGCTGCCATATCCGATGCCGAAGATTTCGTTTATGTGATTTTGAGCCAATCCCACTTTCATGGATAGCTTGGAGCTCTCGTTTACAGGTACGCTGAGTCCCACTCTCTTTATGGGTAGCTTGGAGCGTCTGCTCCAAGCCCTTGGTCTGCACCAAATCTACAATCTGCCTCGAGGTAGCTCCCTTTACCACCTGCATTATCTTCGATATGCTCAATCCTGGTTTCTCTTCCTTATCCCACCAGAGCAACAGATGCACATGGTCAGGCATTATCACATAACCCATCAGGGTAAATCCGTTTTTCTTACTATAAAATTTCAATTCCTCCAAAAGAATGTTCAAGAATTCATCATTTTCAAAATAAGGATGATTCTCGTATGTCCTCGTTGTGACAAAATGTACATACGAGTTGTCGTTAAATTTAGGCAGATTCTTATATGAAATTCCTTGTCCCATCATGTTGCGCTACACCTATTCCTTGGCTGGAGCAGATGCTCCAGCCTACCCAATTAACCAACCAACATACTTCACGGGTAGATTGGAGCATCCGCTCCAATCATAATCACTTTTTCGTAGCTTTGATTAGACCAAATGCCTTCAACTCTCTCGCTAGTGCTATAAAAGCTTCGTCCATGCTTTCTTGAGTAAAAGACTCCCAGACCTTTGGTCTAATGTTCGACGGAAATTCAACACCTTTCTCAAGCAGATAAATGATTTTATCGGGAAATGTTTTTTGAGCTAAGCCAATCTCATGAATAACATTCTGTCTTGGGTGAAGTTTTTCTTCGATTTTATCGTCCCCTGTAGCAAGTATAACTGCGCAATCAGCCTCTGCCATATAGTGTTCAACTTTATCATCAATAGCTTTGCCGCTGCTAGGCTGTTCTTCGACCACCAAAGTTTTCACTCCGAGGGCCTTAAGAAAGCGACAGAGTTTGTCCAAAGCAAGCGACAATGGGCCATGTGCGATAAAAGTTTTCGAACTTTCCTGTCTAATTTCAGTCTCAATACGAGCGTCGGGCAAACCAAAAATCTCAAGCTCCCTAATTATGCTTTCCAGTGAAGCTTCAACTTCCAGCAGTTTACTCTCAAAACGGCCTCTGAACATTGACTCTTGCCATCCAGGGTCAATTATGCTGTCTGGCATAGGAAGTCCACGAGTTGCCCTCTGGAATGTACCAAGTAAACGCGTGCTTTGATCACCAATACCTCTAATTAGAATCGCTTCCACGTCCTGTGCCCAAGCTCTAAAAGTCCCCCGGTCAAAATCTCTTATCTTTTCATCGCTCCTCAGATCTTCAAGCTTGTTCTTCAATAAATTTACTATTTGAGTGAATTCCATCATTCCCTCCCTACCATCTCCAGTTTCAACACCCTAAATCCCCTCACTCTTTAGTTCTCGTAAATCAAAGGCCCTGTACTCCCACCTTTGCCAGTAACCTATTTTACACCCGAGCCGCGCAGGATATCTGCATGGTATTCCTGGAGGCTCTTCACTCCAACATGTCCTTTCAAGTAGGCGGCAATGCCTTCGGCTGCGGCAAGCGCTGCCCTGGTCGTAGTGATATAGGACACATTATATTTAATTGCTGTCTTTCGAATATAAGAGTCATCGACAACGCTCAATCTGCCGCTCGGCGTATTGACCACAAGCTGTATCTCTCCGTTCTTTATGGCATCAGTTATATTGGGACGGCCCTCGTGTTGCTTCAGAATCAGTTCTGAATCAACACCGTGCTCAGCCAGATACTGCCTGGTTCCCACCGTGGCTTTGATGGCAAAACCCAGTTTGGCAAAAGCCCGCGCTACTTCCAGCGCCCCAGGCCGGTCAGCTTCAGAAACCGTAATGAGTACGGTGCCCTTATCGGGCAGGTGCTGCTTGGCTGCCTCCTGAGCCTTGTAGAACGCCAGTCCCGGGTCATCAGCCATGCCCAGCACCTCACCGGTCGAGCGCATCTCGGGACCCAGAATTGGGTCAACCTCGGGGAACATGTTGAAGGGGAAGACCGACTCTTTGACGCCGTAATGGGGTATCGGCCTTCGCTGCAACCCCAGTTGACTCAATTTCTTACCCAGCATCAGTTGGGTGGCTATACGAGCCATAGGGATGTTGCAGACCTTGCTCACCAGCGGCACGGTGCGGCTCGCCCGCGGATTTGCTTCCAGAATATAGACGGTATCTTGATAAATGGCATACTGAATATTTATCAGGCCCACCACATTCAGTTTAAGCGCGATGCGTCTGGTGAATTCCTCGATAGTATCTATATGTTTTTGCGGTATATGAACCGGCGGTATTATGCAGGCGGAGTCGCCGGAGTGAATACCAGCCAGCTCGATATGCTCCATAACAGCCGGCACAAAAGCGTCGCTCCCATCTGAAAGAGCGTCCGCCTCACATTCAATGGCGTTATCGAGAAAGTTCTCGATTAGAATAGGACGCTCGGGCGAGATATCAACCGCTGCGCCGACATATCGACACAGCATCTCGTCATCATGGACTATTTCCATAGCCCGTCCGCCCAGCACATAAGAGGGGCGGACTATGAGGGGGTAGCCAATCTGCCTGGCAAGAGCGAGTGCCTCTTCAATATTGCTGGCCATGCCAGATTCAGGCTCGGGGATACCCATCTCCCTGATAACCTTGCGGAACCGGTCGCGATCCTCGGCGAGGTCGATGGCCTCAACGCTCGTGCCCATAATCTTTACCCCTGCAGCCTCAAGCTCGGCAGCGATATTCAGCGGGGTCTGGCCTCCGAACTGACAGATGACCCCTTCAGGCTTCTCCTTCTGATAAATCTGAAGCACATCCTCGACAGTGAGCGGCTCGAAGTACAGTTTGTTCGAGGTGTCATAGTCGGTGGATACGGTCTCAGGGTTGCAGTTGACCATTATGGACTCGATGCCCTCGTCGCGCAGAGCGAACGCTGCGTGTACACAGCAGTAGTCGAACTCAATCCCCTGTCCGATACGGTTGGGGCCACCGCCGAGAACCATGACCTTTCTGGCTTTGCTGACCCCTACCTTATCCGGCCCATTATAGGTGGAGTAGTAGTAGGCAGCGTTCTCCACACCGCTGACAGGCACCGCATCCCATGCCTCGACGACTTTCAGAGCAATGCGTTTATCCCTGATTTTAGCCTCCGGTATACCCAGGAGTTGAGACAGGTATTTATCGGCGAAGCCGTCCTTTTTGGCTCTAACCAGAAGCTTATCCGGCGGCATCTTGCCTTTGTATTTGAGTATCTCCTCCTCTAGCTCCACCAGCTCTTTCATCTGCTGGATGAACCAGGGTTTGATATATGTCTTGCGATAGAGCTCGTCCACACTGGCTCCTTTGCGCAGAGCCTCATACATGATGAACTGTCGCTCGCTACTGGGAACATTAAGCATGCGCATTAGTTCCTCAAGCGGCTTCTCGTGGAAATTCTTGGCGAAACCCAGGCCGTAGCGTTTGTTCTCCAGCGAGCGAATAGCTTTTTGAAAAGCCTCTTTGTAGTTCTTTCCTATGCTCATGACCTCGCCCACAGCTCGCATCTGAGTGCCAAGCTTATCCTCAGCGCCTTTGAATTTCTCAAAAGCCCAACGGGAGAATTTAACCACCACGTAGTCGCCGGAGGGTGTGTACTTCTCCAAAGTACCATCGCGCCAGTAAGGTATCTCGTCCAGTGTCAGGCCACCAGCCAGCATGGAGGATACCAGCGCGATAGGGAATCCTGTTGCCTTAGACGCCAGCGCAGAAGAACGCGAAGTTCGTGGATTAATCTCAATCACTACCACACGCCCGGTCTGCGGGTCGTGGGCGAATTGAATGTTGGTGCCACCGATGACCTCGATGGCATCGACAATATCGTAGGAATATTTCTGGAGCAATTTCTGCAATTCGGGGTCTATGGTCAGCATCGGCGCCACGCAGTAAGAATCGCCGGTATGCACGCCCATTGCATCTACATTCTCGATGAAGCAGACCGTAATCTTCTGGCCTTTGGCATCTCTCACTACCTCCAGTTCCAGCTCTTCCCATCCCAGAACCGACTCCTCCACCAGGACCTGTTTGGCCAGGCTGGCTTGCAGGCCGCGGCTGCCCACTGTGCGCAGCTCCTCGACATTGTAGACCAAGCCACCGCCAGTGCCACCCATAGTGTAAGCAGGACGGAGCACTACCGGATATCCCAGCTTCTCAGCTATTTTTTCCATCTCCTCGACAGAGTAAGAAATCTCGCTTCGAGGCATATCTATACCGAGGCGCTGCATAGTCTCTTTGAAAATCTGGCGGTCTTCACCGCGCTCGATAGCATCGACGTTCACACCAATAACCTTTACTCCATATTTCGCCAGCACACCCGCTTTATGTAATTCCGAGGCTAGATTCAGGCCTGTCTGTCCGCCGAGATTGGGCAGCAGGGCATCGGGACGCTCTTTCTCGATGATTTTGGTTATAGTCTCCAGGTTCAGAGGCTCAATGTAGGTTACATCCGCCATGCCGGGGTCGGTCATTATCGTGGCAGGATTTGAATTGACCAGCATGATTTGATACCCGAGCTTTCTCA
>DATKWL010000154.1:0-2440 GCA_035529555.1 Dehalococcoidia bacterium
TGAAGGAATCGAATATCGGATCCCGTGGCTGAACATTGTTGTCGTTTTCCTCATCGCCTACGGGGCTTCATTGCTTACAACTTACTTGCCAGCCCGTCAAGCGGCCAATGTGTACCCTGCAGACGCATTGCGTTACGAGTAGGATTGACTGTTGATAAGGTAGAGGCTATCGAGGAATAGGGGCGACCCGATGGGTCGCCCCTATAGAATGTATCTTACCTGTTACTTGCTGCTTAATGTCCTACGATGATGACGCTGGCTACGCTCCTGTACGGGATGCCGCCCAGGTTGTGGGTGAGCCCGTATTTGGGGTTCTTCAACTGACGTTTGTCAGCCTTGCCCTGAAGCTGCTTGTACATCTCGTATATCATCCTGATTCCCGAGGCGGCGATGGGATGCCCGAAGCACTTCAAGCCACCGTCAGGCTGAACGGGCTGTGCCCCATCTAGGTTGAAGCGGCCGGCCATGATGTCGTCCTTCATCTTGCCTCTGGGACTGAACTGCAGGTCTTCCATGGTTACGGCCTCTGTGATGGAGAAGCAGTCATGCACCTCTGCCATGCTTATCTCTTCACGCGGATTCTTTATCCCTGCCTCTTTGTAGGCTCTCTCTGCGGCTCGGGTGGTCGGCTCTACATGAGTGTAATCGTACTCGTTGAACATCTCTTCCTCGCCTGAACTGGCAGCGATTTGCAGGGCTTTAACATAGATGGGGTCGGGCCTGAATTTCTTAGCCATATCAGCCCGGCAAACGATGGCAGCCGCCGAGCCATCACTAACGCCGCAGCAGTCAAACAAGCCCAAAGGCCAGGCGACGATAGGGGCATTCATTATCTGCTCTACGGTAACCTCTCTGCGCAGGTGGGCTTTGGGATTCAGGGAACCGTTGTGATGGCTTTTCGCTGAGACCGTTGCCAGCATCCGTTTGCCTTCCTCGGGGCTTATGGTGTATCGAGCAAAGTATCTGGTGGCCAGCATGGCGAACATACCCGGCGCGGTCTGGTTGGCGCCGATAATCCTGTGCTTTGTGCCGATGGTCGACCAGTGAGAGAATTCGGGAAGCCCTCCGTAGCCGGTATCCTTGAGCTTCTCCATGCCCAGCGCCATGGCAATATCACATGATCCCGAGGCTACTGCATAACATGCGCCTCTGAAAGCCTCGGAGCCGCTGGCACACATATTCTCGACCTTGGTTACCGGAATAAAAGGCAGCTTGAGCGTTTGAGCTAAAGGCAGTGCACTGTCTCCCACGCTGCCGGCGGTGAACTCGGGGCCACCCTGCCAGGCAGCTTGAATATCCTTCTTCTCTATACCCGCATCCTGAATAACTTCCTTGAAAGCATCTATCATCAAGTCTTCGGGACTCTTGTTCCAAAGCTCCCCGAACTGTGTACAACCCATGCCAATAATGGCGACTTTATCTTTTATTCCGTCTGCCACCTTTGCCTCCTTATCTGTATCTGTCTAATTCTCATCATGCTCTCGGCGGCATAGCTTTCCAGAAATAACCGTGAATGCCCCGCACGTAATCGACGTACTTTCTCCTGAATGTCATCTCAACAGGCAAATCAACTTTCAACGATTCGGGTTCGCAATCGGTGAGGTTGAAAGCAAACCTCCCGCCGCCATCGAATTGCACTATCCCGTACATCTCCGGAGGGCTGGCGCTGAACGCCAGGCTGTCGCTGGTATAGCTGAAGAGTTTACCTTTCTTGTCGGAGAAGCGATAGTACTCCATCTCATCGATGGTTCCGCAACTGGGGTTCACGCATACTCGCTGATAAGGATACTGTGGAGTTCCGCAGTGCTTACACTTAGCCCCGCAGAGCCCCAGGATTGTTTTGCGCTCCCTCCACATCATGGACACGCGTGTCCCGCCGACCTCTCCGCGGAAGCCCACTTCCATAGGTATTACGTCGCGGAAGGATGAATATTTTTCGTAATTGGTCAGGTCTTTCCTGGATGCCAGGTGCTTCTTGATTCCTCTTCTATTCTTTGCCTTCTCAATATCTTCGGTAACCTGGAAGAACATGGCGTCGCTGCCGTTGCCGTAGCTGGCAACCAGGATTTTATCTCCTGCTTTAGCGTCCTCTAAGGCGGCAACGAGCATCATCAGGGCGTGGGCGGTGCCGGTGTCACCCACAGTGGTGAGCATCTCCTTCTGGATTTGCTTCTCGTCGAGCTTGAGCGTCCTTGCTATCGCTGCATGCTCTCTGAGGTAAATACAGGGGAAAATGACTTTGGAGAAGTCCTGTATGTTCAGTTTGTATTTCTTCAACAACCCCGCGATAGCCTGCGGGATGAACTTGGTATAGGCTTCATCGCGAACCCACCTGTCCTCCCATATACGGTTGTACTTTTCCCCATCCGCTCTCCACTGGTCCATGAAATCGTAGGAAAGTGAGTAAAAACCTTCCAGGGCGGCGATTACGTCGGTGTCC
>DATKWL010000155.1:0-2856 GCA_035529555.1 Dehalococcoidia bacterium
CCTGAAGGATAATAATTACGGCATAATGACTGTCACCCGCTGTAGTGGGGTATTATGGTGGGAGAGAACTAAAGAACACGCATTGCAGAAGTTCACCTGTGAGGAAATAGAGGTGCCGATGTTCCAGCGGATTGCTGAATATTTCAATCCCAACATGAAAGCTACTCCTTTAAAGTTGCCGCCTCGCAAAGGCGAGGACGACATCGCCTGCCGATGGGAGTTTAAGATAGTATGAAGGGGCTGTGCTGAAATAAGGGCTCTGCGTTGCTGGTTTTCCCCGTCTCGTTGCCTCGATTAACTCACATCTTGCTCACAAGTTGACGGACACAGGCAAAAAGGCTTTTGCGGGCAATTCGCACATTCCGGTAAAGAGTGAATGTGTTTATCAGGTACTGGGGATGGGTAATGAAACAAAAAACAGCCTTTTTCCAGAGCAATCGACCGTCCGGGGCCAGAATCCGGTCGAACGGCTGCACGCTTTCCTGCATTGTGTCAGAAATAGAGCGGATAGCTATGAAAGGAATCTGCCTGGCTGAGGCGATGCTGGCAATCCAGTAGCTTTCCATATCTACGATATGGGCATGGAAGGTTTCAGCAAGCCCCTGTAACTTCTTTGTGCCTGATTCCAGCTGCAGCACCGACACACTGGTTCCCAGGCGGCAGCGGGCTGCTATGTCCCCCATGTCCTGTGAGGCGAGAGAAAGCAGGTGTTCATCGGAAACACACAGCCCAGCGCTCACCCATTTATCCTCCGATTTGTGTGCGCAATGCAGAGTCGAGCATACAACGACATCGCCAATACTCAGCTCTGGAGCCAGTGCACCGGCAAACCCGAGTGAGATTATGGCACTGACGGGATAACGCTCTAGCATGAATTTGGTCGCATTTTCGGCTCGTTCCTTGCCCATCCCGGTTTTTACCAGCAGGACATCTCTGTTTTCGGACTTGCCACGGTACAGCTTGCAACCTTGCCCGGCAACTGCTTCTGCGACGACCATCTGCCGCCTCAGGTCTACTATCTCCTGACCGAATGCACCCAGTAGCGCCAGCATAGACACCCCCTTAGTGAGGCTAATGCGACCAGCCGCTGATTATTGTACCACTTCCAGAGTTAGCCCTGCTGCATGTGAAATGATTTCTTGTGTATTGCCGCGTGATTAAAGTATAATCCAAACCACAATCCCATATTCAGAGGGTTGAAAGGAGTTTTATGGCGTCTCCCAACCAAAAACCAAAGAGGCCCGACAAATTCGAGCATTTCCTGAATAGAGCGAAGGTTGCTGCCGAGATGAGCACCTGCTTGAGGAGAAGGATTGGCGCCATAATTGTCAAGGATGGCGTGGAGCTAAGCTCAGGCTATGTAGGGTCTCCCCGGGGCACAGCTCACTGCCTGGATACGGGTAAATGTCTCAGGAAGGAACTGGGCATTCCTCCGGGGGAGCGTTATGAGTTATGCCGCAGCGTCCATGCCGAGCAGAACGCCATCATCAATGCGGCGCGCATCGGGGTTAACATAATGGGTGGAGAGATGTATCTGCACAGCGAGCGGATTAAGGGGCAGTACAACGCCAAGCGAGGTGAGACGAGCCGGATTTACGGCCCGTGCATTATCTGCACCAAGATGATAATAAACGCGGGCCTGACGGCGGTGCACATGAAGGAGGAGGGCGCCGGCGTCAAGACCTATCCCCACGAAGACCTCAAACGAAAGCTCAAAGATGAGGAGGAGGGGCTGAAGAGGGGGTTCAAGAAGAAGAAAGGGTAAAAGAAAATTATACTGTAAAATCTGCGTGCTCCTAATTCGTTCTTGCTGCGAATGGTATCATCCACAGCTTATTTCACGTAAAAATGTCATTGCGAGGAGTCCTTCTGAAGGGAAGGACGACGAAGCAATCTCTTCGTGCTCACGTCTACATACGAGACGGTGAGATTGCTTCGCCTCCGCTCGCAATGACATGATAATCCGCGCCCACTGGATTCCTGACTGTGCAGGAATGACATTTAGTAACCTCCTCGTCGCCCCCTTTAAGTATAGACAACGAAAATAGCTACCCCATTCTATTACAATTAGCAATTAGTACTATCCGGTTCGGAATCGATAATGTGAACTTTGCACTGGCCAGTGTCCAGGGGTTATGTCCATTGGTTTTGAACACTTAGGTGTTTTACACAGACCACAGCGGTAGTGGATTTTAAAGAATGGCATGATGACTGATGGAACTGAAGGTAGCTTAGGTTAACTACTGGAGTTGACTCTTCTTATACCGAAATTACCTTTCAGAGCAGGACTAAAAGGCTCTTCAGTATAGCCTGATGTCGTGATAGGATTGAGTTTGTAAAGTGAAGAAGTATACGGGGTAAGAGTATAGAGATGCGTTCAAGCAAAAAGAATACTGCCTACTATGACTACCTCATAGACGAAATCATGCGCATAACCGAGCGAGATTTAAAGGCTTCTGCCTCGTCATTGCTGGTACTTGATGATGAAAAGAAGGAACTGAGATTCCTATTCGTCAAAGGACCCGCGTCAGGAATATTGAAGGGTGTCACTGTTGGTACAGAAACCGGAGTAGTAGGCTGGGTAGCTCGTAATGGCGAACCGGTGATTGTCAGCGATGTACAGAAAGACCAACGTTTTTGCAGGGATATGGATGAAATCACAACCTTTGAAACTAAGTCGATATTATGTGTGCCTCTGATGCTGAAAGGAAAGGTAATAGGTGTCATCGAAGTCCTGAACAAGTTGGATGGAAACGGATTCGATGAACGCGATTTGGAAACACTGAAGGAGGTTGCCAAAACGGCTGCCAAGGCAATTGAACTCAAACAGATTGATGAAACCCTGCGAGCCTCAGA
>DATKWL010000156.1:0-10045 GCA_035529555.1 Dehalococcoidia bacterium
CGACCAGGAATAAAGCCGCTCGGACAAACCTAATAGATTTTCGGGAGTATAAGCCAGTGCCTGAATTACAGCCTGATACAGAGCAATCCAGATGGGAAATTGTATCAGCATAGGGCCAACGCAGCCTATGGGGTTTACACCGTGCTCTTTGTAAAGCTTCATCGTCTCGGCGCTGAGCTTCTGCTTATCTTTGGCATACTTCTTCTGCAACTCTTTCATCTTGGGCTGAATTGCTTGCATCGCCCTGCTTGATTTCAATTGTCGCACCATTAGAGGGTAGGAAATTATCCTGATGATAATGGTGAGGACAATAATTGCGATTCCAAAGTTGCCAAGCAGACCTTTGGAAAGCAGAATCAAGAAGTTGAGTATAGGTTCAAGAAGTATGTTATCCCAGAGGCCCATTGGGGAGACAACACCCGAAACAAAGAGAAAAAGCAGAACAGCAATAATAACGAAGATAAGGAATCTTCGCATATTAAATTTTCTTACAGGTACCGTTTCCGCCATAGCTTATAAATCTCACTTACTCAGCGACACACTCCAGTCCTGTCGACCGGTTGTGCCATCCAAAGCGAAAAGCTTGTTGTCCTGAGCATTTATGTAAACTTTATCCCCTGATGCTGCAAGGGGGGCGAGTACCTTAGCTTCGATGTCTTCGAACCGCCATTTTTCCTGGCCAGTTGCCAAATCAAGCCCATAAATTTTGCCGTATTCAGAAGCAACCACCAGCAATCCACCGGCAACAACGGGGGACGATTTAATCGGAGCATCTGTCTCAAATGACCAACTAAGTGTGCCAGTGCTTGCGTCAAGAGCATAGACCTTATGGTCGAGAGAACAGGCATAGATGGTGCCGTTACCGTAAACTGCTTCAGACCAGTACCATTTGTCTGCTTCTTCAAAAACCCATTGCAGGGTACCGCTGTCTGCATCAATGGCGTAGAACTTCTTATCAAAGGAACCGACATAGACTATTCCGTCAATTACCAGAGGTGTTGAAGCAACACTACCTCCAGTTTTGTATACCCATTTCTCAGTCCCATCGATAGTGTGAAGAGCATAGATGTTATGGTTTAGAGAGCCGAAATAAACGGTTTCATCAACTACGTTTGGGGTAGTCCAAATCTGATTCGGTGAGGTGAAGATCCACTTCAAAGACCCATCACGGACATCCAGCGCGGAGAGTTTGCCATTCGAAGAACCAACAAAAACCGTTTCATTACCAATTGCTACGCCGCCGGCTATAGCGCTTTCAGTATCATAATTCCATTTTTCTATCCCGCTCTCGGCATCTATGGCATATACTTGCCCACTATATGCAGCAATAAACACTATACCATTTGAGATTGACGGAGAACCATAGGACATTCCACCGGCAAGGCTGCCACCAGCTGCACCACCCGCGCAGGCACAAGAGCCAAGGCCGGCTGTCTGGCCTCCTGCAGGACTCCACTCCCAACTTCTGCTACCGCTATCGGGGTTCAGGGCTAGAACCCTGCCATCCGCACAGCCAGCGTAAAGCACATCGTTTTCTGCGTATGTCCCCGGCCAGCCTCTCGGCCCGGCACAGCCAACAAGGGCTATGCATGAAAGGAGGATAATAAGTACGAAGGCTTTTGTCAGTTTTTTTCGTCTGGCTTTAAACATTAAGAAAAACCATTATAGTTAGGCAGAAACGAGGTCAAGGCACAAGGTCTACGCCACCCTTGGCCAGGGGATGACATCTACAGAGACGCTTCGCCACCAGCAAGCCACCCCTGAACACGCCATATTTCTCGATTGCCTCATAGCCATACTGAGAACAGGAAGGCACAAAACGACATGCAGGTGGCCTGCCTGGTGAGATGGCGCGTTGATAGAAGCTTATCAATTTCAAGGCAAACCGCTTCACTCTGATGCCCTCTCTGCTCCTCCGACTTCATCCTTTTCTGCCAAAATTCGTGCCCGGCGCAGTAAACCTGCTACCGCGGCTTTCAATTCATGGTAGTTCGCTGTCACTGCCGGGCTGCGGGCCATTAACACCAGGTCCCACCCCGATTTCGTGGGTATTGCCCTTGTCACCTCACGCAACCGGCGCTTCACCCGATTACGCACCACCGCCTTACCTATGCGCTTGCCAGCGACAAATCCATATCGGCTCCACTCGAGGCCATTGGACAGCGTTTTGAGTATTATAAGTTCACTAGCCCAGGTCTTTCCACGTTCATAAACAGCGGCAAACTCCAAATTCTTTCTGAGCTTCTGTTTATCGCCCATTCCGCCACGGCAATTAGCCTATACCGCAAGTTTATGGCGACCCTTAAGCCGCCTCCGTCTCAAAACCATCCGCCCGCCGCGAGTTGCCATACGGGAAAGAAAACCGTGCTTGCGCTTTCTTCGTCTCTTCTTAGGTTGATAAGTTCGCTTTGGCATTATTTTCTACCTTGGCTCGAAGTTCATATTATACTTTATACTGATTCTCAATGTCAATTTAAGAATTGATCTGACCCAAAAATCGGCCTCCTCAGTCTCTTTTCCCTTTGCCTATAAAGCATGCTTGAGTACAACAATCTCAGTTGCTTGCTGTAGCTGCCCCGCCCTTAACTCTATCTCACTGGAATCCGACTTTTTTACATTCTTCTTGCCTTTGAGAAAATCCTCCACGCCTGCGATAGGGAAGGCACATTTATCATTTTTGTAGTGCATCGGGATTATCACTCTGGGCTTTATTTGCTCGCAGACAGCGCTGGCAGTCGCAACATCTATGGTATAAAAGCCACCCACAGGTATTATCAGAACATCAACCTGTCCGATTTCAGCGACTTCAGATTTCGACAGTTCATGACCTAAATCACCAAGATGACAAATCCTGACACCATCCACAGCAAAACAGAATATCGTATTCTTCCCTCTCTGACTGCCTTTAGAGGTATCATGATAGGTGTTAATACCCTTGAATTCAGTGTTACTGATTCTCTTGCTACCCCCGCCAGCAACCTGTTTAGGATTCCCTTTTACCTTGCCTCCCGTATGGTCACCGTGGTCATGGCTCACTAACATGATATCGGCTGTCTCCCCTATTGGAGCATAACTGAGGCCAGGATAATCTCCATAGGGGTCGGTTATAATCTTCGTTCCGTTTTCGGCAGTTATCAGAAACGAGGCATGCCCGAGCCATTTTATCTTCATGATGATACCTCCTTTCGTGTTTACTTCGACTGCTCACCAGCGAGACCCATAGCAAAATTGACCAGGGTTCTCACCATTACGCCGGTTGCCCCTTTCACTACATAAGCTTTTTCTTTGCTGGCAAATGATGTGCCCGCTATATCCAGATGTGTCCACGGCGTGTCCTGACTGAACTCGGACAAGAACTGGGCTGCGGTGATAGCTCCACCGTATCTGCCTCCGGAGTTTTTGATGTCTGCGACATCGCTCTTATTCTTTTCTTTATATTCTTCAAACATGGGAAGCTGCCAAATCTTTTCTCCCGCCTCCTCACCGGCCTTAATCACTTTGTTAATCACTTCCTGATTGTTTCCGAATGCGCCAGTGCAGATGTCTCCTAGAGCCACTCGACAGGCACCGGTCAGGGTAGCTATATCTATTAGAGGAGATATACCCTGCTTGTGAGCGTATGACAACGCATCGGCGAGAATAAGCCTGCCCTCAGCATCGGTATTCACCACCTCTATGGTCTTGCCGTTCATCGCCTTCAGAATATCTCCGGGTTTTAGCGCAGCCCCTCCGGGCAGGTTCTCAGTGGCTGGAACGAGTCCGATAACATTAATCGTGAGTTTAAGCTCGGCAATAGCCTTTATCGCAGCGATAACCGTAGCGCCGCCCGCCATATCTCCCTTCATCTCGTCCATGCCTTCCGAAGGCTTGATGGAAATGCCTCCGGAATCAAATGTCAAGCCCTTACCGACCAGTCCCAGGGTGTTCTTCGATGTGTCATCTCCACGATAGCTCAGTATGATGAACTTGGGTGGCTGCTTGCTGCCCTGAGCCACACCCAGAAGCGCCCCCATACCCAATTTCTTCATCTCTTCGCGGTCAAAAACGGTGAATTCGAGTCTATGCTCCTCAGCAACCTCTCGAGCTATTTCTGTCATATCGTTAGGAGTCATGTAATTAGCAGGTTCGTTTATCAGGTCTCGGGCGAAGTTCGTTGCTTCAGCCAGTATCCGACCGAGCCTGACACCATGTTCCAGTTTTGGCACTTTGTTTCCATCGCGTTCCACGATGAGCAATTCGTCAACCTGACCATATTCCGGTTCTTTGGTGATATGCTTGCGGAAGGTATAAAGCCCAAGGATACTGCCCTCGATTAGAGCCTGAGCTGCCTTCTCAGGCGCCATCCCGCCTATGCCTGCTCCGTGGACTACCGTCGCAGCTCTCCTAACACCCAGCTTCCTCAAGAACTTGCAAGACTCAGCAGCCACGCTACGAACTGAGTCCAGGGTGAATTTTCCCTGCTTGCCCAACCCCACCACAATCACTCTGGCGGGCTCAATCTTGCCCATCGTATGTATAGCTGTAATTTCGTTTATCTTACCCTTAATCTCACCTTCAGAGATAAGCCTGGTTATGGCACCATCTAAAGCTTGGTCAACCGCCCCGGTAGCGCCTCCGGGATGCTCAACGCCCTCAAAAAGGTTCACTATAACGGCGCCGGTTTTTATCTTTGTTATATCCCCGGCTACAACCTTTACCTCCAACTCACCCTCCTTTTACACACAAAATGCTTCTACTACTGTGATTTTATCTTGGTGGATAATATCCAAAAGACGACATAATTGCAACATGGAAAATACAAGGGCGGGTTTCAAACCCGCCCCTACTGAGTTCAGGATATTTGCTAGCTGTTAGAATGGAGGTCGAAAGCGAACTCTGAACAGTCCTTTCACATCCTCCCAGGCAGTCTTGGCAACTTTTACTGTGGTACCTGCGTCCTCCAACCATTCAACAGGTACCTCCTTAATCCGGTAGCCTTTCTTCTCCGCAAGCAGTAGAAGCTCGGTATCGAAGAACCATGCCTGGTCTTTAATATGAGGGACAATTTCCTGCACAACCTCCCGCTTCACGGCCTTGAAACCGCACTGGGCATCGTGGAAGCTGGGACAGAACATGAACTTAATTAACAGATTATAGGCGCGAGAGGTGAATTCACGCTTTGGACTGCGTGTAACCCTGGAGCCGCGTAACAGGCGAGAGCCTATAGCTACGCCATAGCCTTCGTCGAGAGCTTTGATTAAAGGGGGAAAAGCATCCAACTTGGTAGAGAGGTCTACATCCATGTATGACACAGCATCGGCTTTGCTCTCGAGCCAGGCTTTTCTCAAAGCGCGCCCTCGACCTTTCAGGTCCAGGTGAACGTAGGTTACACGAGGGTACTGCTGGGACAGAGCCTGAGCCACAGCCAGCGTCTTATCGTTAGAGCCGTTATCAGCGATTACAATCTGCCATTGGTAAGGCAGGTTTTCATTTAGAAAATCCCATAGAGCGGCTATGCATTTTGGCAGGTCTTTTTCCTCATTATATGCAGGGATTACCACATCAACGCTGGTCATGTTCCTACCCTTTTACAATGAACGGCCTTCGAGAGGCTCAGGGCGAATGGATTATACTTCCCACACCAAAATCTAATGCTTGAAATGGCGAACGCCTGTGAACAGCATCGCCATCTTGTACTTGTTTGCTACCTTGATTGCTTCCTCATCCCTTACCGAACCGCCGGGCTGCACTATGGCGGTGACCCCGCCTTTCGCCGCCAGTTCCACACCGTCAGGGAAAGGGAAGAAGGCATCAGAACCGAGGACGCTGCCCTTGCTGCGCTCTCCTGCCTTATCCAGGGCTATTTTTACGCTGACCACCCTGCTGGGTTGCCCGGCACCCATCCCTACAATCATTGAGTCCTTAACTAACACTATTGCGTTCGATTTAATATGCTTCACAGCCTTCCAGGCAAACTGCAGGTCTTCCATCTCTTTCTCAGTCGGCTTGCGTTCGGTAACAGTGCGCCAGCTTGAGGTGCTCTCAGCCAGGGTATCAGGCGTTTGCACCAATAGGCCGCCACTGACCCGACGGAAGTCCAGCGATGCAGCCTTTGTTTTGCCCCTCTGTGGAGCCATAGCAAGTATTCGCACATCTTTCTTCTGCTTGAGCAGTTCCAGGGCCTTTTCCTCATATTCAGGCGCAATTATTACCTCATAGAATGTCTTGCTTATCTCCTGTGCCGTCTTGAGGTCAACAGGCCTGTTCAGGGCGACTATGCCGCCGAAGGCGGCCACGGTGTCCCCTTCATAAGCATTCCGGTATGCCTCGGCCAGGTCTTTGTTGGACGCAAGTCCACAGGGGTTGGTATGCTTGATTACGGACACAGCGGGGGACTCGAAGTCACTGGCTGCATTCCAGGCAGCATCGGCATCGAGTATGTTGTTGAACGAAAGCTCCTTCCCCCAGAGTTGCTTCGCCGAGCTTACTCCTGCTACTCCTCCGCCCGCTACCTCCTCAGAGTAAAAGGCGGCCTTCTGATGCGGGTTCTCCCCATATCTCAGGTCGTACTTCTTCTTCAGAGCGATGGTAATCTCATTAGCGAACCCATCTTCGTCGCCTCGGAGGTATTGAGCTATTGCAGTATCGTAAGCAGCGACATGCTGAAATGCCTTCTGCGCCAGCCTCTTCCTATCATCCGATTCCACCTTGCCGCCTGCCAGCTTCTCTAAGACCATCTTGTAGTCTGCAGGGTCAACCACGACCAGCACATGGGGGAAGTTCTTGGCTGCAGCCCTTATCATGGTTGGCCCGCCAATATCGATGTTCTCCAATGCCTCGTCCAGACTTACATTCGGTTTGGCTACAGTCTCTTTGAAGGGATAAAGGTTGACTGCTACAAGGTCGATAATTCCTATCTTATTCTTCTCCAGCTCAGCCATATGGGCGGGAAGATTCCGTTTCGCCAGTATGCCACCGTGCACGGCGGGATGCAGCGTCTTTACACGACCGTCCAGAATCTCGGGGAAACCGGTTAGCTCACTGACACTTTTAACCTTCACACCAGCCTCAACCAGTGCTTTCTTGGTGCCGCCGGTGCTGAATATATCAAAACCGAGCTTCTCTAAACCGCGAGCGAAATCGCCCAGACCGCTCTTGTCGGACACGCTTAATATGGCACGCAAAATACGACTCCTTTTTCTGAATTTCGGGTAGGTTGGAGCATCAGCTCCAACCTAAAGGGGGTAGTTTTACAAACTGCCCCCTGAATTACAATGAACCTTAGGCTATGATTACCCTTTCCTCCCCACGCACTCTTATCACTTCGCCAACGAGCCGGGCGCCCGGAACAGTAGCCTTTATCTTATCAACATTAGAGGGAGAGCAGACCACCAGCATGCCTACGCCCAT
The DNA here is from genome assembly GCA_035529555.1 of Dehalococcoidia bacterium. GTDB lineage: Bacteria > Chloroflexota > Dehalococcoidia > SZUA-161 > SZUA-161 > VGNW01. The sequence goes on from DATKWL010000156.1 coordinate 7,390, forward strand.
ATTGAATACTCGGTACATCTCCTTCTCATCGACATTCCCTTTTTTCCGAATCAGGGCGAATATGGGCGGCACTTTCCAGGATTTCTTGTCAATTCTAGCGCCGAGTCCTTTGGGGAAAATGCGGGGTAAGTTGCCGGGAATCCCACCTCCCGTAATATGAGCCAGCCCCTTTATCAGGGATAGAGACGATTTGAGCATTGGATAATAACAGATATGCGGTTCGAGCAGCGACTCGCCCAGAGTGCATCCAAGCTCGGTATAATATGTTTCGAGTTTATCCAGCTTCATGCTGAAGATTTTCCGTGCCAGCGAATATCCATTTGTATGAAGCCCGTTTGAAGGAAGCCCCAGGATAGCATCGCCAGCCTCGATTGTCCTGCCTGTGACGACCTTGTTTCTTTCCACCACTCCCACGATGAACCCTGCCAGGTCATAATCTCCGGGAACATACATTCCCGGCATCTCAGCCGTCTCGCCACCTATCAGTGAGCACCCGGCATTCGAGCAAGCCCTGGCCAGTCCACTGACTATGCTCTCTACCTGTTCAGGGACAAGCTTGCCCATGGCGATGTAATCGAGGAAAAAGAGGGGCTCAGCCCCGCAGGTGAAAATATCGTTTATGCAGTGATTGACCAGATCAATGCCCACAGTATCGTGCTTATTGAGCACGACGGCGAGCTTGACCTTAGTGCCGACTCCATCAACGCTGGATACCAGCACAGGCTCCTTGTAACCCTTGACCTGAAAGAGCCCGGCAAAAAGACCGATATCGGTTAGAACCTCGGGACGAAAGGTAGCGCGGACCTTCTTTTTAATAAGCTCCTTTGCCCTATCGGCAGCGTCTATATCAACGCCTGCAGCAGCATAAGTCTCGGGCGCTTTTTTTGTCTTACGTTTCACGGACAGTTCTCTTTCTTACGTTGAGGATTGAAAACAGGTAAAAGGTCTATTTGCCGTCTATTCTCTCACAAAATTCCTTTTCCTGTCCAGTGACAGCGTCCGTTTCCAGTGCCAATTTGTCCATCTCAAGCTGGACAGGCACAGGATAGCTGCCGGTGAAGCAGGCCAGACAGAAGGTGTCCCTGGGTAAGTTAACAGCCTTTATTAAGCCATCTATGCTGAGATAGCCCAGAGAATCGGCTCCTATGTATTTGGTAATCTCGGGGACAGTCATTCTGGCAGCGATGAGCTCCCTCCGCGTAGCCATATCCACACCGAAGAAGCAGGGATAACGAATAGGCGGTGCGCAGATACACATATGCACCTCTTTAGCCCCTGCTCTACGCAACAGACTTATCACCTGAGGGGTCGTTGTGCCGCGTACAATGCTGTCATCTACCACAACCAGGCGTTTCCCTGAGATAATCTCCGACATGGGATTGAACTTCAGTTTTACGCCGAGGTCGCGCAGACGTTGTTCCGGCTCGATGAATGTACGACCTACATAGCGGTTCTTGAGCAGTGCTTCAGTATAGGGTATGCCCGAAGCCAGAGAATAACCGATGCCGGCAGCAGTCGCAGAGTCGGGCACGCCGATGACAAGGTCAGCCGCCCTGGGATACTCTCCGGCCAGTTGCTCACCCATGACCCAGCGTGCCTGATAGATACGGCGTCCGTTAATCAAGCTATCGGGGCGGGCAAAGTAGATGTACTCGAAGATGCAGAGCGCCTTTTTCTCCGACTTTCCGCCTTTAAAGCTGTGTACCCCGGCGCTATCTACCATAACCACCTCACCTGGTTTGACCTCGCGGGTGAACTCTGCGCCGAGGTGGTCCAGAGCGCAGCTCTCAGAAGCCAGCACCCAGCTTCCGTTGCCGTTGAGAGAACCCAGGCACAGAGGCCGCACTCCCATAGGGTCGCGCACTCCGAGCAGCTTGTCCCTGGTCATGATTACCAGGCTGTAAGCCCCCTGAAGCCTGCCCATAGCGTGTTTTATCTTATCTATAAGGTTCTTGCCGGGGGCGAAAGCTATCAGATAAGCGATGATTTCAGAGTCAGTTGTGGTTTTTAAAGTGTAACCGCTATCCTCCAGTTGTCTGCGCAGGTTCTCGGCGTTAACTATGTTGCCGTTGTGAGCCAGCGCAATCTCGCCCAGAGGACTGCTAATAACCAGTGGCTGGGCATTGAACTTGCGGCTTGAACCTGTGGTGGAATAGCGGTTATGGCCAATGGCGATGTTGCCTCTCAACTGGTCAAGAACAGATTCGTTGTATACCTGGGCCACCAGTCCCATCGCTGCGTGCAGACGTATTTTATTTCCGTCAGCAGCAGCTATGCCGGAGCTTTCCTGACCACGGTGTTGCAGGGCATAGAGGCCAAAAAAAGCGAGTCGTGCCACCTCTTCACCCGGAGCATATACCCCGAAGACACCGCAGGACTCGTGTAAGCTAACTCCCATCATATCAGGAAGCTGTTCCATATTAACTCCCACACTCTGATTATATCCCCAATATATTTAAGAATCAATGACATGCAAGTTTGTAGAAAGATTGAGGTTAGTTTATTTAGTTCTCTCGCTCCTGGCGGGAGAGGGATTCTGCTGTTACGGGCGTTTCTATATGTCATTCCTGCGCAAGCGGGAATCCAGGTAGGGGCGTTCAATTGAACGCCCCTACACCATCTAGGCATCACCAAATGCGTTGACACTGACGGGTGA
>DATKWL010000157.1:0-8966 GCA_035529555.1 Dehalococcoidia bacterium
CAAGAAGACGGAAAAGGGTGTCAAGCGCACCCGCGAGGCGTGGTGGGGCAAAGTTGCCCATCTCTTTGACCGCACTGAGTTTGGAGAAGATCTCTGGGATGAACTCGAAGAGCTTCTCATATCCGCTGATGTTGGTGTAGCTACCACCAGCAAGCTAATCGAGCGACTCAGGCAGAGGGTGGAAAGAGAAAAACTCAGGGAAGCTGCCGCTGTCAGGGATGCGCTTAAAGAGGGAATAGCTTCAATATTGACAGTTGGCAATGGCAAAAAGTCCGAGTCGGCCAGTAACTTGGAGGTAATACTTGTAGTTGGGGTCAACGGCGTGGGCAAAACTACCAGCATTGCCAAACTTGCACATATTCAAAAAGAACAGGGTAAGAGGGTAATACTTGCTGCGGCTGACACCTTCAGAGCAGCAGCTATCGACCAGCTCAAGATATGGGGGGAACGTGTGAAGGTCCCCGTGATTGCGCATCAGCCCGGCGGCGACCCCGCTGCAGTCGTCTTCGACGCTATGGAGGCCGCCAAGAAAAACGCTGATATAGTTATAATCGATACTGCTGGTCGTCTGCATACCAAGTTCAATCTCATGGAGGAGCTCAAAAAGATAAGACGAGTGGTAGATAAATCGAGCATAGAGCCTCAGGTGCTGCTTGTCCTCGATGCTAACACGGGGCAGAACGGATTGACCCAGGCAAAACATTTTACTGAAGCTGTAAAGGTCAATGGCATATTCCTGGCGAAGCTCGACAGCACAGCCAAAGGTGGAATAGTACTCGCCATCTGCGACGAGCTCAAAATACCCATCCTTTACATCGGCACTGGCCAGGAACTGGAAGATATAGCTCCATTCCATCCTCAGGAATTTGTGGAAGCTCTGTTTTCTAGGGGGAATTAATGGGGAGGGGATTGTTTCTGGGCGTTTTGGTTGCTGTAACTGGTCTTGCATTTGTCTCATGTGCCTGTGCTTCAAAAACAGCTCTTGTTCAGGGAAGTCCCTCCGATGGCACATATCTTGAGTTCCGGAATGGCACTGAAAGCAGATTTCTTCTGGTAGATTCTGCTTTAGAATATGGTGTATTCGAGGAAGAAGTGTCTTTCCATTGGGACAACATCGGCGATTATAAAGCTACTAAGGGAGACAAGGCAGTCATAATCAGTGGCACTATACGAAATGATTACGAAGAGGACTACTTTGTGGCAGTTACTGCCGATATCTACAATAAAAAAGGTGAAAAGGTTGGGATGGTTCTCTCTCCGAGTGCACCACTCCCTGGATTCGCGGTTACTTATGTCAAAAAAGCCTCCTCTTCCCAATTCGAGATATGGATTAAGTATGACCGACAGGATGTAGAAAGCTATAGAATTTTTATGGCATATCCCCCATCTACTTATCCTTTTCCCTAAAATAGGTCCTGACACTTCGACTGATTTCCTAATGTGCCTACTTCTGTTAAAATGCTACAAGTATTACGATAGCAGCAAGTTTTCTTTGTATTCATGCACCTAACGAATTTGGCTCGAGGGCAGCATGTATCTGAAGCGGACTACCAATGCTATTAGCCAAAAAGCGCTTCCCAACAAGTGGTTCCAGGCTGCGTGTATAGCTGCCCTGGTTTTTGTTATCTATTGGGCATCAGGCAGAGGTGAGACACTCTGCAATCATTATGTCCGTTTGGCCGATGCCTTTCTCCATGGACGCCTTTACCTCACTGGCGTGCCTGACTGGTTTGAGGTAGCCCGGTTTGATGACAAGGCTTTCGTCATCCTTCCACCTGCTCCTGCCTTATTTGCTCTGCCCTGGGTTGCTATCTGGGGTTTAGGCACTGACCAGAACATCCTGGGTATGCTTGTGGGCGCTGGGGCGGTGGGCCTGTTCTGGGTAGCAGCCATCCAGCTTGGCTGGAGCTTCCGGTTCCGTATCGCCATGACAGTGCTGCTTGCCCTGGGGACGAACTTCTGGTGGGCAGCCCTCGACGGCGGTGCCTGGCAGTTTGCTCATATGTCAGCCGTCTTCTTCTTGATGGCTGCGCTGGTTGAGACCACAGGTAAGAACCGCCCCTGGCTTGTAGGTTTGTTTGTGGGACTGGCTGGGCTGTCGCGGCTGCCAACCTTCTTTGCGTCTATTTTCTTTGCCTACACTGTAAGCCGTGATATAACTGACCGTAAGAGGCTTATGCTTCGCCTGACAGCCTTTGCTCTGGGGTTGGCTGTGATGGTGGGCCTGTATTTTGCCTATAACTATGGCAGATATGGCACCATCTCCGATCAGGGATACTATCATCCCCAGATTTATCAGGCGCTCTGGCAGAAGGGGATGTTCGATATTAGTTATATACCCCGTCAACTCGACGCTATACTTTTCTATGCCCCCAAATTCACTGAGGAGTTCCCGTACTTTCATCCCACACTTTATGGGTTGGTGCTGTTCTTCACCACACCTGCGCTGTTATATATGTTCAGAGCTCGCTTGAAAGACAAATTCACTCTGGCAGCTCTGGCGGGACTTATCGTTGTGGCCATTCCCATAGTAACCTACTGGTCTGTGGGCTGGATTCAATTCGGTTATCGCTACAGCTTAGACTTTCTACCGTTTATGCTATTGCTGGCAGCATCAGGAATGCGCTATCGCCTAGACTACTTGAAGGTCGCAGTCATTTTCCTGTGTTTTCTGGTGAATTTGTGGGGTATTCTATCCCATTTCTGGTTCTACTGGGTGAAATGATGAATTCGGTTGGGATAGATTAGATGATACAGATTGCGTATGCCGTAATCTGGTGGCTCATCCTTGTTGGTATAGGACTGATAACTTTTCCTCTGACCTCGAGGATATGCAGCAGGCTGCCTGACAGAGGCTACTCTGTCTCTAAAATCCTGGGACTACTTCTCCTGACTGTTTTGGTCTGGCTGTTCGCCAGCACACATTTAATTAAATTCGGCTATCTCAACATCGCAATTTCACTTGCATTGTTGTTCGTGCTTTCCTTTTTCCTCGGCAGAAAGCATTTAGGCTTTAAAAATCTTCCTTTGAAATCTGTTCTGATTCCCGAGTTGCTTTTCGCAGTCATCTTCGGTGCTTTTTTGTTCTATCTCAGCCACAAGCCAGACCTGCACATAACCTACTCCGAAGACTTCATGGACTTCGGGTTCATGCAATCTATCTTGCGCGGCGGTTTCTTTCCTCCCACTGACCCCTGGCTTGCTGGAGAAAGCATTCCTTACTACTACGGCGGGCACCTCATCGGTGCGATTCTAACCAGGCTTTCCAGTGTGCCACCTGCTATAGCATATAACTTAGCAGTGGCCGGAGCTTTCGCGCTGGCTGTGTGTGCGGCCTATGGCATAGGATACAACGCCACGAAAAGAAAGCTGTTTGGCTTTGCAACCGTTATCTTTGTTTGTGTGGCGGGATTTATATCTGGCGCATTTCAGCTCGCTGCATACTTTTTGGACAAACCTGTCATGGGCTACAATCCTCAACAAGCAACTGATATCGGGCAGTGGTTTTTAAATTTCGATTTCGTAGGTGCGAACTGGATAATCTTCGGTGCTGTCACTCACTACCCTTACTACGCCTACCTTGTGGGAGATATGCATGCCAACGTGATGGATATACCCTTCCAGCTCATGTACATGACACTGATGCTTTCGCTATTGACCAAAAGCGAGCCTGTCGTAAATTCATCGAAATTCGACTCGCTGCTGCGAATTGTTATTCTGGGCATAAGCCTGGGCTTCTTTGCCTTCGTAAATACCTGGAGCTTCCCTATATATCTGGGTTTCACTATTCTGGCTTTTCTGTTGCTGAAATTAAACCTGAGCAAGAAAAGCTTCATAGGTATCATCGTTCTAAGTTTTCTGGTGTATTTGCCCTATCACCTCTCCCGAGGCTCCGGCGGGTTCAAGGATATAGGGCTGGTAGCTGACAAGACAAACCTGATGGAGTTCTTCGAGATATTTGCCCTGCCCTTGTTCGCCATGTTCAGCCTTTTCCTTGTATTGTTTACACGCAAGTGGTTCGGCAGCAGGAAATTCATCGTAATTGCTATCTTAATAACTGTTTTCACCACTATTGCCGCTGCTTTGATGTCATCTTTTCTCCATATGAATATTATCTGGGTTCTTGCTCCTCTTATCGTCATTCCTTTTTACTACATAATTAAATCCCGTCGCAAAGAGGAAACACAGTTCATGCTGCTACTGTTCCTTACTGGAGTTCTGGTTGTATTCGGCTGTGAGCTATTCTTCGTCAATGACCCACTGGGAGGCGATTTTGAAAGATATAACACAATTCTGAAAGTATATGTCCCTATCTGGGTTGTCCTGGGAGTCCCTGCGTCATACGCTGTTTATCTTGTCTGGAGCAGGCTGAGAACGGGCGTGAAGTGGGTCTGGGGTGGCATACTGGTTGTTTTTGTCCTGGCCGCGCTGGTGCATCCTATAGCCGCAACCACAGGATGGGCGGGCGGCAGATATTCTCATGTAGAAGGTGGCAGGCTTACCCTGGATGGGTTGGAGTACCTGAAATATACAAATAATGGTGACTATGAAGCTGTACGCTGGCTCAACGAAAATGTGAAGGGTTCTCACGTGATTCTAGAGGCCCCAGGGGTTGCTCTCGAATATAGCTCTCCCGCCTCATCTTTCACAGGGTTACCCACTTCGTTGGGCTGGGCAGGCTGGGAGGTGATGTGGCGAGGTTCCTGGGAAATCATAACTGAGCGAACCAGGGCTATTGACACGATTTACGGTATGCCGAACAGCGATGAGGCTCTCGTTATGCTTGAGAAATACAATGTTGAATATATCTATGTTGGTGAGTTGGAGAGGGAACACTACGGGACGGAAAGTCTGATGAAATTCGCCAATCAGCCGGAAAGATATAAACTGGTTTACGAAAACGCAGAGGTGTCTATATATCAAGTAATGCGGTAAAGTATTGCTTTACCTCTGATATTTATGAGAAAATTGAGCTAAATTAACATCCAGTAGCATTTGAGAAAAAGCTAGAATGCCAAGAAGTCTTTCGGAAACAAAACAGTTCTTGCTGTCCGACCCCCGCGGACAGGCTTCTCTTGTAATCCTCACCCTTGCGGTATCCCTTCTTGTCCGATTACTCCTGTTTCGCTATCATGGCTATTTTATAGATGAAGGGTCCTTTAAGGCGTGGTATAACACCGCTGCCGAAAAGGGACTATACGGTTTTTACGATTCCACCTGGTCAGATTATCCTCCGTTCAATATATACATTTTCTGGATATTCGGTAAGCTATCACATGCCATAGGGCCGGGCAGCCTGGACTTTCTCATTAAGCTGCCCCAGAATCTGTTTGACCTCGCCACAGCCTATCTCATCTTCCGCTTCGTGCGTCAGAGATATTCTTTCCTCTTCGCCCTGGGCGCTATGGCCGTCTATGCCCTTAATCCGGCAGTCATTTTTGATCTTGCGGTGTGGGGTCAGTTTGATTCAATCTACACCTTCTTCCTCGTCGCCTCTCTTTACTCGCTTCTGCGCTCAAGATACGAACTTTCAGGCGGCCTATTTAGCATTGCCATACTCACCAAGCCTCAAAGCGTTGTCCTCCTGCCGGTATTAGCCTATGTTATGCTGAGAAACGGCGCTTGGAAGCGAGCTATATCCAGCGGCATTGTCTTTTTTGTCGTGCTTTTCGTGCTTATCATACCTTTTCACTGGGACAACCCCATAACGTTTCTGGTGGACCGCTACTCAGGCTATAGTGTTTATCCCTTTAACAGCATCAACGCATACAACTTCTGGGCGCTGCTGGGATTCTGGAAGCCGGACACTGTACCGCACTTGGGCCTGAGCTATCAGCAGTGGGGCATTCTGGCCTTCGTCCTCTTCGCAATTTTCGTTATGTGGCAGCTACATCGTAGGCCAGGTGGGAGAGCTCCTGTTTTCGCTACCTTTCTGCTGATGTTCGGCTTCTTTATGCTGATGACTCGCATGCACGAGCGTTATCTATTCCCTGTGTTTGCTCTGCTCGCTATGAGCTTCTCTCCGCGCATAGCGCCCTGGCTCTACGCCGGACTCATCGGGACATTCTTTGCCAACCTTGCCTATGTGTTATCGGTGCTCAACGCCGGTCAGTTCATCTCCGATGGTCACTGGTCTATCTACGTCCTCGTTTCTATCAATGCTCTCCTGTTTGCTTACGCAATATGGAGTTACATCAAGATGCAGAGTCAGCCGGAGGCAGAAATAGCCGAGGAGGTACCCCGTAAAATTCCTCCCCCTCCTGAAAAACCAGAGGTGAAGGAGGATAAACCGCCTCCTGTCGTAGCTGCGGTGAACACTCCCCGCAGCCATGCTCTGATTTTGACAGTGCTCCTGCTCATCTTCTTCTCGGTGTCGGTGTGGAACCTAGGCGACATGCGCGCCCCGCATTCCGACTGGAGTCCTCAGACAGACCCGGAGGAGGTCTATTTCGACGTAGGAAGCACGACCCGTGTGGACGGGGTATATCTGCTCATCCAGAATGCTGCTCCTGTAGACGCCGAGCTTTACTGGGGCTCCCCCGGCAACTGGACCTATCAGAGCAAAATCACAAAATCAGGCGTCTGGCACGAATGGGGCGAGATGTATCTGAGTCAAGATACCAGATACGTCCGCCTGTTATTTAAGGGGCTTTCGGGTCGAATCGGCGAAGTGGCCCTGTACTCAGGCGGACAGAGGCTGGATATCAGCTCGGTTGTGGGGGAACGGGGCGATGCCAGCTATATTGCCCTGATTGACGAGCAGACGCTGTTCACCCATCCTTCCAGCAGCAAATCGAGGACTTATTTCGACGAGATATATTTCGTCCGCACAGCCGAGGAGACGCTTGACCTTCAGGAGCCCTCTGAGCGTACTCATCCGCCCATGAGCAAGCTCATCATTGCAGCCAGTATAGGTGTTCTGGGACATAATCCTTTCGCCTGGCGCTTCGCCGGCGTCCTTTTCGCCACCGCTGGAATACTACTCGTTTATCTCTTCGCCAGACGCATGTTTAAGTCGTCCCGCGCCGGACTCATAGCCGCTTTCCTGCTCACCTTTGAGTTCATGCACTTTGTCCAGGCGCGCATCGCCACAGGTGAAAGCTTCATCCTGTTCTTCGTTATAGCCATGTTCTACTGCTTCTACCGCTACTATGAAAACCCCGAGCGCGAGGGTAAATGGCTCTTCCTGAGCCTGGTGTTCTTCGGATTCGGATTCGCTACCAAATGGGTGGTCATGTATGGTTTCGTGGGACTGGTGCTTCTCCTGTTCCTGATGAAGTTTCGCAAGCCGACCATACGCGCAAGTGAAGTACTATGGTTCGTGGGCGGTGGAGTAACAGCCATTGCCATCTACATGCTTTCGTGGATTCCTTATTTCCTGGCGGGACATGGTTTGGGGGATTGGTGGAACCATCAGTACTTCATGTTCAGCTTCCATTCCGGGCTGACCGCCGGGCATCCCTTCAGCTCTGAGTGGTGGAGCTGGCCCTGGATGCTGCGGCCTCTCTGGATATATCTGGGCAGATTCGATGGAACAGAAGCCTATATCTCGTCTATGGGCAACCCTGCCCTGTGGTGGGCCAGCGTGCCGCTGATAGTTTTAACAACATGGCTGGCGGTGCGAAAATTCCTGCCACCCTTATACCGTAAATTGTCACAGCGATTTTCCAAATCGAAGACAGATTCCACGCAACAAAATGGTGGCGAAGGGCTACTGGCCAAGATTGACATGACTGCAGCGTTTATCGTGATTCCCTTCCTAATACAGTGGATATTCTTTGTTTTCATCGGCCGGGTGCTGTTTATCTACCACTTCTTCCCCAACGTGCTGTTCACAATCCTGGCAGCCACGCTCTGGGCGGAATGGCTGTGGAATAAATACAAATGGGGCAAATGGATTGTAGTGGCGTATCTCGTCATCAACGTTGTCTGTTTCGCTATTTTCTTCCCCGTGATATCGGGTCTGCCCATGACAACGCATTACTGGGACGTGTTCAGGTGGATGAGGGGCTGGGTGACGTAGACGTAGTCCATGTCTGCACCAACAAGTAGTGTTTCCGGAGCACACGGCACCCTGATGCCGTGAGTTCGCATCACACCGCCCCGGCTTTCTATTTTGCCACGCAGGCCTCAAGGTTAATTTCAGGCACGGAAGAAGACCCTGCCGAGCAGCGGACTCTCCACGAAGATTGCTCCTTCCGGGCAGTTTTCTTGGCAGCAAAAGCAGCGGATACAGCGGTCATATTTATACGTTGGTGGCTTCGATCTATTGCCGGCGTGCCAGTCAACAGATTTGGGTTCCACCGGGCACATCCTGACACATATGCCACAGACAGTACATTTGGCTTTGTCGATAGCTGGCCTCTCGCATACTCGATTCTTAACGAAGGTTCTCGCTCGGCCGCTGGTACAGGGCATGGGGGCGGTTCGTATCACTTCGAAGCTAGGGTCAAGGAAGGACTCTATGTCTTCGCCGACTATCTCAATGTTCTCGCTATGATATGTTCCCAAGCCTGACTTTTCACCCGGTCTGGATGTGGGCACGACCTCGGGGTCGAGGTCTATGATTCTGCAAGCGGTGGCATCTATAGCAATGGGGTCGCTGGAAAAAAGCAGCACGCTCATCTTCTTCGGCTTCCCGCTTCTGGGCCCGTTGCCCTCCATAGCAACAATGCCATCCATCACGCAAAGCCGTGGTTTGACCAGTGTATTCAAATCAATGAGCATAGTGGCAAAATCGTAGGGGTCGGGCAACTTGACATGGTACTTGCTTTTCAGGAGTCCTGGCACGCAGCCGAACTGGTTCTTCACAGCTCCGGTAAACCGCACAAGGGGGTGTGTTTTCATCTTTGGCAGGTTTATAAGGCCATCTGAGTCCAAGACTCCGTTGGCAATGACAAAGCTCTTTACCAGCAATGCATCTTTATGGCTAACCGCTCTGCCAGAATCAAAATCGGCAAGAATAA
>DATKWL010000158.1:0-4572 GCA_035529555.1 Dehalococcoidia bacterium
AGCCTTCGCCTGAACGCTTGCCCTCAATATTAAGTTTTTCCACTAACCCCCCTTTAAGAGACCAGGCGGTGGGCAATTCCGCCTTGCCTCCCTAGTAGTAAGCTAACCGCCTAGCTGCAACACGCTAGCCTAAACGGTGCTTCCACTTATATAAGCGATTTGGGGGGGCAAAAACACACGCTCAAAAGAGGCTTTTTTGAGATTTGAGCCGAAATCGGCGTAGATACTCTTGCTCTTTTCCCTCTAGTGCCATACCCCTGAGCCTCTTATGGGCAATCTCGATTAGCCTATTTGGACAACCCATGAGCCATATCCTGGCGTCTATCCATGCCTTAACGTCTATTGCCTTATCATCGGCAATGGTGTCCAGCAACTCTACCGTGTTACCCTCACCGTCATCGCTCTCGGTGTTAAGGCTTATCTTTGCGTTACGCCTTAAGTCTCGGTAGTAGTCGGCAACGGTATGGCTTGCTATCCGCAGCATGGCAGGCTCGGTCAAGGGATTATCGCCGTTTTGGCTATTCCTTATCCTCTGGTTGGCAAGTGCCAGGATGATATTGTGCTTCAAATCTTCCCTATCCTGATACTGTGCTTTGAATTGAAAACGCTCCGCAACTGCGCTATACTTGTTCCAGTCTAGCATCCGACTTGCTCCTTTCTGGGCAAGGCTAGACTCCCCCAGCTAGCTTAACCCTAGCTGGGGCTTTTTATGCCTTGCCTTTCGTGGGCAAGCGTTCAAGGCTCTGGCTTTATTCAATTGTTAAGGTGCTTTTGTTTACCAGCTTCAGGATTGCACAAAATGTCCTTTCGTTCACGAACAAAATGAACCTATATTTACGTGATAGGTGTGAAAACCGCACGTTTGGATATTGAACAACTTGCGTGCGGAAATGTTTAATACGTAAATTTCAACGGCAAAGGGGGCTTAGGGCTTATCCGTGAGATTATATGGGTCAGGAGCTAACTACTGCCATACAGGGCAGCATGGGGGTTAATCCAAGCGGAATCAGTGGCTTCCTTCCCCTTCTTTGTCAGTCGGTAGTACCTGCGGGGCGGCCCTGGCGGGTAGTGATCCTGGAAGGCTGAGGGCTCTTCCCTGCCGGTAGGCTCGACCCAGCCGAGGCGCTGAAGGTTGGAGAAGTAAACGACGAAGGAGTGGTAGTTACAACTGCTGGTCTTGTAGGGTATGCGGGCAAGGTATTGCTCAGTCAGCCTCTCTATAGCCTCTGGACTTATCCGACGCTTCTCGCGTCTTGCCCGTCTCTCCTCCTCTTTGGTGGCTTCGTCCAGTGCCTTCGCTCTCATGAGGGCGTTCTTGTAGTGAAAGCAAATGTCCGCCTGTGGAGCGCCAATGTCGGGGTCTATCAAAAGCGAACCGTAAGGCTCATTACCCAGCAGGAATTCTCTAATGAACCACCCGCAGCCAAAGGGACGCAGAAAGCCGCCTCGCTTGGGCCTCAATAACTCAACCACCGTCTTTCCCCATTTTCCAAAGCTTCTCGTACCAATCGCGGTGTTCCTCGCCTGCCACCTTTCGATATCTAGCCGTTGTATTAAAGCTGGCGTGGCCCAGGTGCTCCTGGAGCATCCGCAGACCATCGCCCGAATCATCCTGCTTCACGGCGTGGACGGCGAATGCATCCCGCAGCCGGTGCGGGCTAATGCCCTGCCTTCTGCCTGTGGCTGGGTTCACCAGGTATCCGAGGCCTGCTCGGTCGGCACAGTCGCGGACCACCTGCCACGCGCGGTGGCGGTTGATGCCGAAGAGCATATGCTTGCCGTTGCGGGTCACCGGTCCACCGCGCTCGATGTAGCCCTTAAGTATATGAAGAGTATCCTCATCCAGGGGCAATGTCCGTAGCCGACGGTGCTCTTGCGCTTGGGCAACCGCCTGCTTTACCTTCGAGCCGCAGCCAGGGCAGAAGGTGTGCGCTTTGCCTAGCCGGGCACCACATTGCGGACAGGATACCTTGACCCGCAACTTCAAGTGTTGGATAGTCGCTGTTCCATGATCAAGGTCTATATCATTCACCATGAGCGCCAATGCCTCGCTCACGCGGCAGCCCAGACGAAAGAGAAGCCTGATGAGCAACCGGTCCCTGAGATTGGCGGCCGCTTTCTCCAGGTTCTCTACTTCGTCAGGTTCCAAATAGGCTTTAGCCATGACTCCAACTCCAGCAATTCGCGGCCCGGGTTTCACCCCTTCTTTTCATGACATGCGAGGTGGCCCCACCTATGCTCTTGCATATATTTCCTTATGGCTTCCTTCTCATCTCTGTCCGTTACCGTGAGCATCTCCCCGCATACGTTGCAGGAATAGGTGACCTTATAAAGGCGTTCAGCTTCCGCGTGCCCTTTCTTGTAGCCCTTGGCATAGCCTTTTTCCCTGACCTCTGCTTCCTCCTTTACCTGCACCTCAAGGATACCCAGGCCAATCTTCAGGACATCGGAAAAGCTTTTATCATCCGCCTTCTTGACAACCTGAAGCCTTTTATAGACCTCCCTTGGAACCCGACAGCTCACCGTGGGGTGGCCCTGCTCATACCTGACCCTCGAAGGAGCTTTCCTCTTGGTAGCTTTTGCCATAATTTCATCCTCCCTGGATTACCACGTCGTTTGCCATATGGTTTGCCACCTCGTTTACCCGATGGTTTACCATATATCGTTTGCCATACCCTCGATGGTCTCATTTATACTGATATTAGCTACTACTCTCGCATCACATACTGAGGAGCAATGCCCCTTGTTAGGAATAAGCTCAGCTACATGCCTGTTATAGCTCATCTCTCACTCGCTGCTCACAGCCTGAGGCAGGTGATATAGGCGATTCGGGATCGTCTCTACTCTCCTCGGCAACCGTGCGAGCAATTATCCGAGCCAAAACTCTAAGCCCTTGCTCTCGTTGCGTTTCGCCTTTTGGCTTTGCGATTTTCAGCATCATCTGTTATCCGTTCGTAAAGGTCGTCCAGGGAACAGCCCAGCACCTCTCTCAGGCACAGGGCATAGTGAATTGAAAGGAAAAGACGATTGTTCTCTAAGGCACTAATAGTCGTGCGATCAATACCACTTTTTCTAGCTAACTCCTTCTGAGTAGAGATAAGGGAACGGAGCCGGCATTCCCTCAGCCTATTGCGGTAGTGCTTCTCACCTCGGTGTTGTGTAGTTTGATCTACCATGTTATAATGCACCTTATAATTATTCAGTACATTATAACATATATCGTGAAACGTTACAACACCTTTGTCTCAGAAAGGTAGAATTGGGGATTGCCGCCTCGTTGCAATCATTGGAGGAGGCCAAACTTGGCAGAATTGCCAACAATGTTGACAAATACTATACACTGTGTTATAATCCTCTGCGGAGGTGAATAAAAGGTGCCTTTGTCACAGATGCCACAGAGAATAAGGTTGCTGAGAGAGCAAAGGGGCTGGAGCCAGAATTATCTAGCAAAAAAGACAGGTATCCCTCAGCCTACTATTTGGCATTTGGAGAGGGGGGATATTGAACGACCCAATGTTGAATGTCTGCGCTTACTGGCGGATGCCTTTGAGGTGAGTATCGACTCTTTGGTGAGGGACGAGGTCGTAGTCTTAAATGTGAGCAAGCATGTTACACCACAAATAGAAGTAAAGTGAGTGTTCAAAATAGGAGGTCGAGATGCAAGAGGATAAAGCTAAAGTTGATCTTGAGAAGATCGCCGCCGAGGGAGCACGTAAGGCATTAGAGGAAGCTCTGGGAAAGAAATCCACACCACCGAAGTGCACCTTTAGCTGGGACGAGGAAGGACAGCTAATAGCTGATTGTGAAACCAAAAGAGACCGGGACTTGGCTTCGCGCTTTCTCGATGAGAAAGGAATAGTTGTCAAGGTGAAAGTCACTAAGGAGAAGTCCTGAGGGAGCGCGCTACGCCTAGGGTTGCCTAGCGAGGTTATTTATGAGATCGTTACGCTAAACGGTGGCAAAGGATAGCCACGGGCAAGGTAGAGCTAGGAGATGAAGAATGAAAGTTGCATCGTACGCCCGCGTATCTTCGGAAAGACAGGCTGAGAAAGATCTTTCGATCCCGGGCCAGATAAAGTCCCTCAGAGAATATGCAACTAGGAATGGACACACCGTGGTAAGGGAGTTTACGGATGAGGCTGAGACAGGGCGAACCTCAGACAGGCCAGCCTTCAGAGAAATGATCGCCCTCTCACGACTTAAGCATCCTCCCTTTGAGGCCATTTTGGTTTGGAAACTCTCTCGCTTTGCCAGAAACAGGGAGGACTCCATAATCTACAAATCCTTGCTGAGGAAGCAGGGGATTCAGGTGATCTCCATTAACGAGCCTATAGAGGACAGCCCATCGGGGCGACTTTTAGAGGGTGTCATAGAGGTTATAGATGAATTTTACTCTGCTAACCTTGCTGAGGATGTAACTCGTGGGATGAGAGACAACGCTGCCAAAGGCTATCTAAATGGTGGAAAAACACCTTATGGCTATAGAAGGGTTAAGGTAAAAGATGGTCAAACCACTCGGAGTAAGCTTGAGCCTGATGAGGCTACAGCACTGATAGTTAGACGGATCTTTAG
>DATKWL010000159.1:0-2439 GCA_035529555.1 Dehalococcoidia bacterium
ACCCAGCAAATCTCTTTCAAGGGGCTGAGCTCCGCTGCCCAGAGGGTCGACAATGGTCAAATCCTGCTCGCCGGCATAAAGCGTGGGCTTGCTGTGAATAATGGCATCGGGCTTTTGTCCGTAGCGTAGGACGATGCTGCCGATGTTTATCAGGCAGCATCTCGCCGAACTGTGCCGGTCCACATCTATATGGGAGCCGTCTACTGCAATGAGAGCGAAGTCAGGAGGACAGGGGATAGGTCTATGGCTTCCTGATAGCTCATTTGTTATCCCTGCTACAAGCCAGGTGGTCTTGCTGCTTTCAATTTTCTTTCTCAACGAGGCAACATCGGCAGATTTTAGGTGGAGCACTTCTAAAGCATGGCTGAGGCGGCCTTCTCTATCCTGTTGCTCAGCTTTGAGGCTTTCTGCCATGCCCTCGATCTGCGCTGCTACCTTATTGAGGTCCAGAGACATCTTTTAATCCTTACGGCGAGTATAGCACACAGGGCTTCGCCAAAACAATCAAAATTCATACAGGGTTTATTAGCCCATTTCAACCCCCTAAACCTCCCATTCTTGAGGGACTCTGGGGAATTGGGGGACATCCCCAAACCCCCGGCAAAGGGGCTGCGCCCCTCTGCACTCCTCAATTGCAGTGTTACTTCAACCATATAGTACTAATGTCCTTTTCGTTATCTTGAGATATGTGTTATAATTTATGTTTAATAGGAGAGGTATGCCCAAAATATCGCGCAATCTCATAATCTGGCTGGTAATCCTGGCGGTGGTCATAGGTGTCTTCTTCACGCTTATCTCCCCCGGGGAGAAGATCGAGCGGCTTGCTACGCTCGACCTTATTACAAAGTTGCAGAGTGACGGCGGTGCTATAACCATTAAAGAGCAGACCCTTACTGCTGTAATAAATGACGTGAAGTACGAGACTACCGTGCCGTCGGACTTCAATGCTTTGGATTACTTCGGTAATCAGGCTTGTGTAGGTTGCACACCTCACATTAGTATCAACTACGAGGGGCCGAGCCGCTGGGGCAACTGGGGCGGAATACTGATAAGCTTCCTGCCCTTGATTATCATCGGCGCATTGATTTTGTTCATGCTGCGTCAGGCTCAGGGCGGCTCCAGCCAGGCCATGTCCTTCGGCAAAAGTAAAGCGCGAATGGTCACTGGCGATAAGCCGACCGTTACCTTCGGCGACGTTGCCGGCGTGGATGAGGCGAAGCAGGAGCTGCAGGAAATAGTAGAGTTCCTGAAATTCCCCGAGAAGTTCATCGCCCTGGGTGCGCGCATACCCCGGGGTGTGTTACTTGTCGGCCCTCCGGGCACAGGCAAGACTCTAATGGCAAGGGCTGTCGCGGGTGAGGCGGGAGTCCCCTTCTTCTCTATCAGCGGCAGCGAGTTCGTTGAGATGTTCGTCGGTGTGGGCGCCTCCCGTGTGCGTGACCTTTTTGACCAGGCTAAACGGAATGCCCCCTGCATTATCTTTGTGGATGAAATAGATGCCGTGGGACGCCATCGCGGCTCTGGCCTCGGCGGTGGGCACGACGAGAGGGAGCAGACGCTCAACCAGATACTGGTGGAGATGGATGGCTTCGATTCCAGCACCAAGGTTATCGTCATAGCAGCTACCAACCGCCCTGATATCTTAGACCCCGCGCTGCTGCGTCCGGGCAGATTCGACCGTCGTGTGATTCTAGACCAGCCCGACATCAACGGCCGCAAGGCCATACTTCAAGTTCATAGCAAGGGCAAGCCGCTTGACCCTGCGGTAGACCTCGAGGTCATCGCCAAGCAGACACCGGGCTTCAGTGGTGCCGATCTGGCGAACGTGGTCAATGAGGGTGCTCTCCTGTCAGCGAGGCGCAACAAGAAGACGATAGGCATGAGCGAGATGGAGGAATCTATAGACCGCGTCCTTCTCGGCCCCGAGCGCAAGAGCCGCGTCATCAGCCAGAAAGAGAAGGAGATTATCGCCTATCATGAGGCAGGGCACGCTCTGGTAGCCCGTATGCTGCCCAATGCTGACCCTGTACATAAGATTTCCGTTGTAGCCCGTGGCATGGCTGGAGGCTATACCAAGCAACTGCCTACTGAAGACCGTCATCTTCATTCTATTAATCAGTTGCGCGATATAATGACCACCTTCATGGGAGGACGTGCTGCTGAGGAGCTCATATTCGGTAAGGCTGAGGTAACCACCGGGGCGCACAGCGACCTGGAGCAAATTACGGGGATTGCTCGCAAGATGATAAAAGAGTTCGGCATGAGCGAGCATCTAGGGTTACGCACCTACGGCCGCAGGGAGGAACTGATCTTCCTGGGCAGGATGGTAGATGAGCAGAAGGACTACGGAGATAAGATTGCCGATGAGATCGACAGTGAGATCAGTGTCCTGATAAACAACGCCTATGACGGGGCGAGGGACATACTGACTAAGAACAA
>DATKWL010000160.1:0-2402 GCA_035529555.1 Dehalococcoidia bacterium
TGACCTGGACTATGAGCGTTATCCGGAGCAGCATTGCCAGAAATCGCGGGAAATACTGCAGGAGCGAGGCTGGCCAGAGGAATACATAAGAGCCGTTGTTTCTCACGGCTGGGGTATCTGTAGTGACGTTGAGCCGAAAACCAACTTGGAGAAGACGCTTTATGCTATTGATGAACTGACCGGGCTGGTTACTGCCGTAGCCATAATCCGGCCCTCCAAAAGCGTGTCCGACCTGGAGGTAAAATCGGTGATGAAAAAGTGGAAAGATAAGGCCTTTGCTGCTGGTGTAAACCGCTCGGTAATTGAGAAGGGCACAGCGATGCTGGAGGTGGAGTTAAGAGACTTGATTACTGACGTCATTATGGGTATGCGACAGGTAGCTGACAAGATAGGACTGTAACGCTAAACACAAGAAAATTGAAATCCAGTAGAGCAAAAGTCAGGAGGTTTGGCGCATGGGCAGTAGATATGAAAAAGGTAAGTGGCGTACAGCGCTTACCGAAGTAAAAGGAGACGACGTTTATCTGCGTGGGTACCACTTTTTTGAACTGGCTGAAAAGGTTGATTTCGCTTCTGCCATGTATTTGCTGTTTAAGGGCGAATTGCCAACCGAGGGTCAGGCCAAGGTACTCAATGCCCTAATGATAGCTGCGATTGACCATGGTATCGCTCCTAGCTCAGCTGTGGCTCGCATTGTTGCTGCCTCAGGTTCACCCCTTCAGGCTTGTGTTGCTGCTGGCATCCTGACCATTGGTGATATTCACGCTGGGCCTGGAGAAGCTTGCGCCCACATGTACCAGGAAGCTATGCAAAGAGGGAAAGCACAGGGAAAAACTATACCACAGATGGCTGAGGAACTTGTCCAGGAGCGGCGCCGGGCAAAGAAAGCTGTTGATGGGTATGGTCATCCCATGCATCCTGAGGGAGACCCTCGCGGCCCCTGGCTGCTAAGCATGGCCGATAAGTACGGTGTCTCTGGCGATAATGTGGCACTTGCCAGGGCGGTTGAGGAAGCTCTGGCCAAGGCTGTTGGCCGCCGCATTGGCATAAATATTGGTGGGGGTAGCGGTGCGGTAATATCTGAGCTGGGTATTGACTGGCGTTTGGCCCGTGCCTTTATGATTACACCTCGCAGCGTCGGTATAGCTGCCCATGCCTGGGAAGAGATGAGCCGGGAGAGAGGCTGGCGTATCATTGCCAATGAAGAAGAAGTTCTCTACGACGGTCCGCCGGAGAGAACGCTGCCGTAAACATAACGGCGCCGAAGAACGTGGAGAGATAGATAAATGTTTGACTCTCTAGGTAGCGTGCGAATTCAGGCCATGACGGGGTAGTCCTAAACCTGAACTACACCAGGACAAGAAAACCAAAAGGAGGTAGATGAAGATGACTGTAGATAGAAGATGGTTCAGTCGTATATATAGCCGTATTATGGCCATTCTAGCAATACTCGTAGCTATCGCAGCAATTTTCATTCCTGAGGCAAGATGGGCAATGCTTTCCGTAGCGCTAGGTGTATTAGCGCTTGCTATTGCATTGGACAGCCACAGGATAGCCAAATACACAGATGATAGGTTACAAGAAATAAGTCAAAATATTAAGCGGCTAGAGGAACTACAGAATGAAATCAAAACGGAGCAAGAAAAGCGAACAAGTGTTAACGCACCAGTGGTTGCCTCGATGACAGCGCTTTCACAATTGGTGGAATTCTTTGGAAAGAAAAAAGCAGACGAGAGTTAAGAACTTCCTATCTGGGTATAGCCCATTTCTCGACGTGACGAACCGCCCCTGTTCGGGACATGCAAAGGGGTCGCCGCGGATAGATTACTGCTTAGGACTTCCCCGGCGGGCCTCGTTTCGCGACGTGGGGCCTCTCGCCTGAGGAGGATACCACAGACATAACCGATGCTTCGACCCAGGTTGATGCCTATTAACGATAGTTTTCGGAGACGGTGGGGCGGACTGCAGGCAATTCTTCAAGTTCAAGCTTCTTCCGTATCGCTGCATAGAATTCCGCAATCTTTTCGCCTCTAGCCGATGCTTCCCCTTTCTCAGTCTTTAGAGGAATTAAGCTGAAGACAAATTCCGTATGGCTCAGGCAGGCGAGGGCCAAGGCCTGAGCTATCTCTGCATTTGACGCCATGTCGCACCTCCAATCCGGCTATTCGTTGAACTACTTATAGCGTATCATAAGCGGGCATAAATGCAAAACGAAACGAAATCAGGATGAGGATAGGGTCATCCGGGTCTGGGAGCACGACCTGAGGACCGGCCCAAAAAGTCGCTTCAAAGTGGTTGGCGTGGGGGGCATATCGGGCAAACATGGCGTGTGGGAGGGTTTCATCGCCCCGATACCAGCGGTGCTCTCCCTGGACGCCCCTGAGCTCCCCGGGACTGTCCCC